>JAJYGS010000137.1 GCA_021785055.1 Nitrospirota bacterium
GGCCTTCCCACGTCGTATCCTTGACCATGGTATACAGTCCGAGTTTAGTCTCCCTTAACTCGGATTTCGTAATCGGCTTTACCTCAGCGCACGACGCAAGACTGGACAGCATAACCAGAAGAATCGATGAAAATAATATCTTTTTCAAAAATAGCCTCCTTATTTTTTCGCCTTCAATAAAGCCTTTTCCGCCATAAACCGCTGTCTGCAGCCATTGTCGTTCTTTATCTTGAGCGCCCTTTCGTACCATCCCACAGCCTGGGCCGGGTCTCCAAGCCTGCTTTCCACAATCCCAAGGCTGTCCAACGCGTCGAAATTCTTCTGGTCGATCTTTAATATTTCCAGAAATTGCTCTTTTGCCTTGTCCAGCTTGTTCTGTCTTAAATACACCATCCCAAGCTTATTTCTTGTAAGCGTGTCGTTCGGCTGCATGCTGATTATCATCTGGTATTCCATAACCGCGACCGAATCCGGCAGAAGCTCGCCAGTGTAATGCGCTGAAGCCGGAACAGGCATCAGTATTAAAATAAAAACCAACAGAAAAATTAATCTCATCAAGACCCCATATCAATTCCGGTTTATTTATTCCTGTCTGCCGGAGAATAAGCGACAGGCTCGATTTTAAAGGGCCGGTCAGCCTGTGGAAGTATCGTCACCTTCCCCAGGGCCGCATCCTTGCCTTTGTCGTATAAAAGCTTCGTCGGGTCTACCCTGTAGGCAGGCCCGAACCAGTTACCGGTCGCATCAACGTCCTTTTTACCGCCGTTGTCTATCGCCCAGACGCCGTTAGCCCGTATGTTGTTCCCGGCTATTTTCACGTCCGAATCCGTGACGGATATCCCGGTATAGCCGTTCCCGGTAATCTGGTTGCCGCTAACGGCGCCCTTCGAGCGCTTGAGATACAGGCCGCTTTCGTAGTTGTCCGCCAGTATGTTGCCTCTCAGCTCTACCTGGGATTTGTCCGCCGAAATCCCCTTCCTGTTCCCGCGCAGTATATTGCCGGACGCCTTGACCTTGGTCTCGCTGAACGTAATCCCGTTTATGAGGTTCCCGGTAAGCGTGTTGTCCTTTATCTCCGCCCTGCCGTACAGGAACCTTATCCCCCAGAGATTGTCGTGTATGTTGCAGTTTTTAATCTTGAGACTGGAGTCTCTGAAGACTATTGCCCCGCATTTATTATCGCTTATCTCGCAGCGCTCGACGTCGAGGTTCGAGTCCTGGCATTGAATGCCCATGTAATTGTGCCTGAGCTTCGAATCTGTTATCGAGGCCTTCGAGAAATGCATGTGAAAACCGCGATAACCATACTCGATTATGCAGTGGGACAGCCTGTTTATCTTCCCCCGGCTCACCATTATATTCACCGCGCCCCAGTCCCCCGGCCTCTTGATTTTCTCAGCCGAAGTGAACACTATCGGTTTTTCCGCAGTCCCCTTTGCGACAAGCCTGCCCTGGATGTATATCTCGTTCTCGCCGATACCGTCGCCGTCCGTGTCGTTTTTTGTAAACTCGACTTCCGTCCCCGGCAGGACCGTCAGGGTCGCCTTCGGCCCGAACTGCACTACCCCGTCGATTATAACCGTCCCGCTCCAGGTCTGGTCTATATTATACGTCTGGTCGTGCAGGCGCAGGATGCCGCCGCCTGCCAATGCGACGCCGGGGAACATTAAAATCAATATAAATAAAACTTTATTCATAATCACGGGTGCGGTTTTTTAAATTACGTGCATTATCGAGCCGTACAAAGTCGCAACGCCGATAAGCGTCACGAGCACCGCGCTCGCCAGCGATATGTAGGGCGCCGCCTTTTCCATGTCCATGAACCTGCCGGCGAAACCTGCCGTCTTGACGACGCCTACGCCGATGGTAATCAGCGCGAATGCCAGGCCGAGCGAAAAGACTATCACCAGGCTCAAGCCTTTGGCAACGGCGCCGGCGGAGACAGCCGCAAGGAGAAGGGCAAAGGCCGCCGGGCAGGGCACGATACCGCCCGATATGCCGAGCAGGAACAGCTTCCAGAGCGAGGGTTCTTCGCCCGGACCCGGCGCGTAATGGGCATGGGAAAACCCGCCGTGGGAATGCACATGCGGATGCTCATGGTCATGGTCGTTATGGTTATGGTCATGGTCGTTATGGTCATGGTCGTTATGTTCATGATTATGGTTATGACCGACGTGCAGATGAGAATGCTCATCGTGTGCGTGCTCGTGCGGGTGGTCATGGTCATGGTCATGGTCATGGTCATGGTCATGGTCATGGTCATGGTCGTGGTCATGGTCGTGGTCGTCGAGCCCATGTCCGCGATTGTGACGTCTGAGTCTTTGCAGCGCCCTGAAGCGAGTCCATATCATGGAGATGCCGACGCCAAGGATCAGGGCCGCCGCGACAAAGCCGAGATAAATATGCAGTTGCAGGCCGGTGAATCTCGCCGCGAAAAACCTCGCCAGGACTGCAAGGACTATGATGCTGAAGGTATGCGTAAAGGTTACGATAATGCCGAGCAGAAACGCCTCGTAAACCTTCGCCTTAGAGCCGACGAGATATGCCGCGACGACGGTTTTTCCGTGCCCGGGTTCGAGCGCGTGAAATGCGCCAAGTATAAAGGCCGCGATATAAAACCCCGTCAAACCGCTGCCCTGCAAGTTGCTTAAGAAATCCTGCATTATAGCCTCGTAATAAAATTTACCTTGTTATTCTCCACCTTCGTATGGTCGATACCCGCTTCGGCTCCCTTTCCCGACAACACCCCGAAGTCGTTCCCGGTAATGTCGCAGGAATAGACCATGGGCCATGATTCGCCGAGGCATACGACCCCGTAATTGCCGCCCGTGAGGTCGCAGAAATTAAAAACTGGCGAAGAATTTATTGTCGTAATCGCCGAGTCCGCAAACCCGATGGATGCATGGGAGACAATGCTGTCGGACGAATCGGGGCCGTCGAATATCAGGCCGGCCCAGCAGCCCTTTTTGGGTTTTATCCTGTTTCCGTCCTCGTCCTGCCCCGCAGAACCGAAAGTTATCGGCTCCTTTTCCGTACCCTTCGCCAGGAGTTTGCCCCGAACAAGGAGCTCGGTCTGCATCGAAAGGTACAGGGGCTCAATCTTCGAGCTTTCGCTTGAGACGAACAGGACTTTCGTGCCCGGATCTATCTTAAGCGTTACGCCGTCCGGCACAAGCACGTCGCCCGTCACCAGCACCGTCCCGGACCATTCGGCGCTCTTTTTTATCACGCCCTCCGCCTGCTTCGGGCCGTTATCGCCCAAAGCGCGCGAGGAAATAATCAGGGCAAGAATAAAGCCGATTGCAAAAAATTTAATGGGTTTCATCCGCTTAATCAAAAAATGCAAATTTCGTTCCTATTCAGAGAGTTCCGCCGAGACAAGCCCGTATTTTTCCAGTTTATACCGAAGCGTGCTGCGTTTAAGGCCCAGGGCCGCCGCCGCCGCGGTCTGAGAGCCGCCCTTTTCCTTCAGCGCCTTGACAATAAGCTGTCTTTCCAGTTCCTCCAGGACGTCCGTCAGGGTCCCGCCGCCTTCCGGGAGCTTTACTATGTCCGCGTCCTCGGCCTCATGGCGCAGGGAAAGCGGCAGGCTCGACGGAGTAACCGTCTCGCTCTTTTCGAGCACAACCGCGCGCTCGATTATGTTCTCCAGTTCCCGGACGTTCCCAGGCCAGTCGTAGCGTATCAGCATGTCCATGGCGGCGGGTTCTATGCCCTCCACTTTCTTGCCCGTCTCCCCGGAGAACTTCGCTAAGAAATGCCCCGCCAGGCCGGGAATGTCGTCTTTTCGCTCCCTTAGAGGTGGAATGTTTATATTAACAACATCCAGGCGGTAGTACAGGTCTTCCCTGAAACGCCCATCCTTTACGGCCTCCATGAGGTCCTTGTTCGTTGCGGCTATAATCCGCACGTCCACCTTTATCGTCTTCTCTCCGCCGACCCGCTCGAACTCGTGCTCCTGCAATACCCTGAGGAGCTTCAGTTGGGTAGATACCGGTATCTCGCCTATCTCGTCGAGGAAAAGCGTCCCCTCGTCGGCCAGCTCGAAACGCCCGGCCTTTCGCTTTATCGCTCCCGTAAAGGCGCCCTTTTCGTGGCCGAAAAGCTCGGATTCCAGCACCCCCCCGGCGAGCGCGGCGCAGTTGAGTATCACGAGCGGTTTGCCTTTCCTTCTGCTGTTGTAGTGGATGGAGCGGGCTACAAGCTCCTTCCCGGTGCCGGATTCGCCTTGTATCAGGACGCTGGCGTTCGTCGCCGCCACCTGGCTCACGAGTTCGTAGACCTCTTCCATCTTGCGGCTTTTCCCGACGATGCCCGTGAAACGGTATTGTTCCTCCAGTTCCTTGTGAAGCTCACGGTTCTCTCTTATCAGCCGTTCGCGCTCCAGGGCCTTTCCGACGACGTGCTTTATCTCCTCCATCTCGAACGGCTTGCTCAAGTAATCGTATGCCCCAAGGCGCATCGCCTCCACGGCGGACTGAAGCGAGCCGTATGCGGTTATCATCACGACGGACAAAGACGGGTCTTTTATCTTGATTTTCTTTAAAAGCTCAATGCCGTTCATGGACGGCATCTCGATGTCGAGGATTGCCAGGTCGTAGTCTTCCGAGTTTATGGATTCGAGCGCATCCGCCCCCTTCTCGAACGCGCTTACGGAATACCCGCTCTTGGCCAGCACCCGGCCCAACAGGCTCCGCATTCCAGGTTCGTCGTCTACGACCAGTATCCTCTCGTCCGGCATTTAACCCTCTAATCCAGATTTTTCATTATATTTCAATTCCGGGCTATGCTCAAGAAATTTCGGGGTTCCCGGATGTCCCGGCGGCGGCTATACCGGAATCAGGCCCGTCCGGGAGCGCCACGGTGAACGTCGCGCCCTTCCCGGGAGTGCTCTCCACCCAAACCTTGCCTCCATGCTCCTCCAGGAGCCGGACGCAGATCGGAAGCCCCAGCCCGGTTCCCTCGCCTGGGCGTTTGGTGGTATAGAAAGGCTCGAAAATCCTCCCCATATTTTCCGGGCTTATCCCGGGGCCGCTGTCTCCGAACGATATACGCACTTCCCCGACCGTCTCCTCGTGCCAGAGTTTTATGTCTATATTCCCGCCGTCCGGCATCGCCTGGGCGGAATTTATCATAAGGTTCATAAACACCTGTCTCAGCCTGTCCGGGTCAGCCATTATCTTCGGGACGGGGGAAATATCAAGGTTTATCTTTACATCACGAAACAGCCTCTGCGTCTTCGCGGCCTCGACCGTCTGCCTGAGCGACTCCACGAGGTCGGTCGGCACGACTCCGAGGGCCGGAGGGCGGGAGAAATCGAGCAGCCCCCGGACAATGCGCTTGCAGCGTCTGCTCTCGTCCAGTATCCTGGCAAGGTCTTCGCGCCTTGGGTCGCCGGGAGGCGTGTCCTCCAGCAAAAGCTCCGCAAAACCCATTATCACACCGATGGGGTTGTCTATCTCGTGGGAAAGCCCCGCCGCAAGCTGACCCACCGCGGCCATCCTCTCGGAACGCACGAGTTCCGTCTGGAGGAGTCTCAGCTCGTCGTTTGCGGTAACCAGGCTCCTGTTTGCCTCCTCCAGGTCCCGCCTGTGCCCCTTCAACGCGCCCGCCATGGAATTGAACGACCGGCCAAGCTCGCCAAGCTCGTCCGCGCGGTCAAGTTCCACCGCCTGGTCGAGATTCCCTCCTTCTATCGCGCGGGCGCTTTCCTTCAGGGCCAGTATCGGGTTTATAAGCTTGGCCGCAAAGACTGCCGCAGTAAATACGCCCACGAACATGAAGATAACGGTCAAAAGCAGGAACTGCTTCCTTATGCCTACAAGCCTCTGCTTAAGCGAGCGGTACGATATGATATACCTGACTTTCAGGAACTGCGGCCCGCCGTTTTCTGCGGCGGGGGCCAGGATGTCCATATACTCCTCGCCGTCCGGCCCGTCGTATTTTTTTACGTCGATGGTATTTAACGGCATCCTCTCGGAGAGCGACTGGTCGGTAACGGGCATACGCCCCGGAGTGCCGCCCGAATCCCAGAGTATAAGCCCGGACTGGCTGATAATCGTTAGCCGGACCAGGTCGGGATAATATCTGAAGAACTTCAGCATCTGCGTCCGGACGTCCGGTTTTCCGCCGGACTCCCAGGACAGCGAGCCGTAGGTATGGACGACTTCCGTGGCGGTAAGCCTGGCGAAAAGCTTTCCCTGCTCCACGAGCTGTTTTTTGCTGTCGGCCTTCTCCGTATGGAGCATGACAGCCGCGTTTATCCCGATTATCGCGACAACCAGGCAGGACGCGAACGTTATTACCTTGGTCCTGAGGCCGAAATGCATCAGACCGGCTCCACTTCCTGCATAAAGCTCTTGATTATCCCGCCGTATTCCCGCATGAAGCCCTGCATGTCCTTGTTGGACGTCCCGCCGATGAATATCCGCCCGTTCTCGACGGTTATCCATATCTGCCTGTGATAGAAGAAAAACGAGAGAAACAGCCCCGCCATAAGCAGTATGAACCCGGCCCAGACAACCGGCACTCCCGGATCCTCCACTAACTGGAAACCGGAATAGTATCTGCCGAGCGCGTCGCGGGCGTATGACGTCTGGTATATGGTCATGCCGTTGTATTCCATCGGGTTGTTTATCTCGATTACGGCCCGGCCCGCTTCCCTGCCGTCTTTCACTATCCTGACGCTGCTCGCTATGTTCTTAAGTACCGGCTCTTTTAAAGAGCCCACGGTGAAGATATATCCCAGGCTTGGAGGAGCGGCGAGGCCGCCGTCCGGCGCGCCGGTATTGTAGGAGCCCAGGAAACTTTCACCGTCGTAAATGTCAAGGACAGCCTCGCGCCTCTCCATGTCGACGCTCTTCGGCTTTGCCTTCAGCTTCGTGCCGGGGATGGAGAAGAGCTTCCCTTCCATTGCGTTGAACGTGCCGAGCATAGCGCCGGTATTGCTGTCCCGCACGTTGACCTTCATCTCCACAGGGTAGTGCTCCAGCGTAAATTTATCTACGTAAATCCTGAAATCAAGGGGCTTCTCTTTTCCCGTGCTCCAGTCATAGAACCGGTCGGCATAGTCTCCTTCGTAGACATTGACCGTGCCCACCATGCCCATGCTCCCGATAAGGCCGCCCAGGAGAACAAGCAGGATGCTCGCATGCGTCACCATGTCTCCCCAGGGGCCGAGCTTCCCCTTGAAACCGTAGATGCAGCTCCCGCGCTTGATAACGCTGTATTTTCTGTCCTTCAGCGAGCGTTCAAGTATCTCCGCCCCGGACGTTGCGGGCAATTCGTTATGTATCCTGAGATTTTTTATGTCGCTTCCGGTTTTTTCGGCATTCGGCCTAAGCGTCCGTTGCATAAGCCTTTTAAACCTGCCCATGCTGCACACCAGCAGGTTCAGGGCAAGCATGGCCGTAATCGCGCGGAAGCCCCAGGAGTGATAGAGGTCTATTACGCCAAGGAGTTTCAGGTATTTGTAATCGAGAACGCCGTATTTGCCGATATAAAAAGACGGCTCCTGCCCCTGCGGCAGAAATGTCCCGAAAACGGACACCGCCGCGAGGATGATAAGCAGGAATACCGCCAGGCGGAGCGACGAGAAAAACCTCCTGCCCGCGCCCCATATACGGGTTATGAATTTCATCTATCTCTCATCCGAAAACCTGCCGAGCCTGATGTTTAGCCCGTCCGTGAAGGCGCCGTCCCTAACGGTTACGGAGTGGTCGGGGCTTCCCCTGTATTTACCGTAAGGCTCGTCCGGCCCCGGCGCGCCCATCAGGCCGGTGCGCGCGCCGATATAATATTTTCCGGGTTTGTCCACGTATATCACGAATTTCCCGTCCTTCCTGCTCCACCCGGAGACAAAATCCGGCCTGCCCACCATCCTTTTGTCCTTGTACGCAAAGGCGTACGCCTGCTTGAACGGCTTCCCGCTCCTGTCCGTTATCACGCCGCGTATGCCCTGCCGCCCGACGCTGCCGGAGAAGAGCATGTTCCCGGAGAAAACATACAGGGAGAGGTCCGTCTTGTAGGTCTTTCCCTGTTCTATATTGATTCTGACTGCGTCCGGGGTGTACAAATCTCCTTTTTTGAGGTTCCCGGAAATGCTCCCGGACATGCGCTTCCTTGCAACGACATAATACTTTCCCGGAGGCACCTCCGTGTTATATCTGCCGTCCGGCCCGGTCGGTTCCGCCATGAAATCAGCCGGGCTCCTGAACTTGCGCTTGGAGCTGACATAGAAATAAACCTCGGCGTCCTTCAGCGGCTTTCCGGCCTCGTCCGTGAGCCGGCCTTCCACAACCCCCGGACGGATATTTCCATATAAATCATTTTTATGCGCGCAGGCGGAAAGGAGAGATAACACCGCGGACGCCAGGAACAGATATTTTTTCATAATTTCCCTTGAGGCTTGCAAAAAGAGGCAGATGGAACCTCCCCCACCTGCCTCCGAAAAATCCTTCCGCAACAACGCCTATCACCTGTAGAGGTTATAGGGAAAGACCATGACGCCATTCTCGTTTTTGTACTTGTATTTCCTGCCGGTAATGTTTTCAAGTGCCCTTGCGCACCACTGCCGCACGTAGGAATCCTTGTCGGTTTTCATCATCGCCGTCAACGTTGGAATCGCGGCCTTCGCACCCAATTGTCCCAAGGAAATCGAGGCGTTAACCTTGGTCGTAACGTCTTCCGCGCCCAAGGTTTTAATGAGAGGCGGTATGGATTTTTCAGTCCCTACACTCCCAAGAGCGAGCGCCGCGACCTCCGTGACCCCGTTATTTTTATCGTTTAAAAGCCCTATAATCGGCCTCTCCGCCCGTTTGTCCTCTATCTCCCCAAGCGCCCTGATTGAGAACTCCCGCGTATCCGCGTCGGGGCTTTTAAGGGCCGCAATGAGCGAGGGCACGGCGTCCGGCCCAAGGTTAATCAGCGCGCGCGTGGCTTCCTTCTGGATTGCGTCGTTCTTTACGGACAACGCTTCTACAAGCGGCCCTATCGCCTGTTTTGCCCTCATCATTCCCAGCGCCCAGGCCGCTATATATCGCCTCCGCCTGTGCCCCTGAAGCATGGCGATGAGCGGTTTTACCGCCCGCTTGTCGCCGATGGAGCCGAGAATCGCGGCGGCGTACTCGCGCATGTCCGGGTCGCCGCTGTTTAAGAGCTTCAGCAGCTTCGGCACGGCAGGCTCGCCTATCTCTATGAGCCTCTTGTATGCCATGTCCCTCTGCGGGCGCGGGGATTTCAACTGCTCTATCAGCAGGTCAATCGTTTTTGTGTTCGACGGCAGTCCCTGAATCCGGCTGCCGGTAAGCGCGGTTTTCTGCGTTGAGCAGGCGGAGAAAGAAAGCAGAAAAAGCAGAAGTAAAATCGGCAGGGTTTTCTTCATCTGGCGTCCTCCGGGTGGCGCATATAAAATAACATATTAATGTTTATTTTTTCAAGGATTAATGAGCGTCAGCCCTCGTCCGTAGTCAACAATTCCGCTCCCTGGGCGCGGGATTCGCCGCGTGACGTGCATTTTATCCCCGGATGCCCTGTAAGGGGGCATTTATTTTCGCATATTCCGCAGCCAACGCAGAGGTTCTCGTCCACATAAGGTCTTTTTATTTTGATTATCTCGCCCGATAATGTCGTTACCTGCTCCTCCCGGAGCTTGATGGCCTTCTCGGGCGTGGGGCAATGTTCCTCGCAGACTATGCAGTTCGACTCGCCCTTCCAGGGGATGCACCGGCTCCTGTCGAATTCCGCAAGCCCAAGCTTTGTCTTCCTCTTCTCGTGCGGGCTAAGGCGTTTTATCGCGCCGGTCGGGCAGACCTGTCCGCAGAGCGTGCAGTTGAACTCGCAGTAGCCCATCCTGGGCACCAGTATCGGGCTCCACAGGCCCGCAAGCCCGGCCTCGAATAAAGCCGGCTGAAGGCCGTTGGCGGTACATACCCTCATGCACTCGCCGCACCTGGTGCATCTGTCCAGGAACTTGTCTTCCGCAAGCGCCCCCGGCGGCCTGATAAGAGACGGGTCGGAGACCTTCCTGTATCCCTCGGAAAGAAATATCGGCACCGCCACCGCGCCTACGGCAAGCGACGTGAGGACTCCGCGTCTTCCCACGTCCATCGGCAGAAGCTCAGGTTTGTCGCGCCCGACGAAATGCACGGCATCTTCCGGACATATACTGCGGCAGTCCAGGCACTCTATGCACTCGCTCCTGTTGGCGGCTTTAAAATCATTGCCTATCGCGCCCATCCGGCAGTCCCGTTCGCACTTCCCGCAGGAAATGCAGGAATCCCCGACCCGCCTCCTGGTCAGGCCGAAACGTCCCAGGAGACCAAGCAGCGCGCCGAGCGGGCAGAGGTTCCTGCACCAGAAACGCTTCTGAAAATATTCCGCCGCGATTATCAGCAGGAATATAGAGCCGACCAGCGCGGCCAGGCGGAACTGCGGCTGCTCGAACGCGAGGAAGTGATTTTTTAGAAAGCTGAAAACAGGTTCCGAGAATTTAGTTATGGCGTGGATATTGGTGAAATAGAGCGCATCGAAAAGCGAGTTTATCGCCATGTTGATGCCTGGGAAAACGGAGAGTGTGAGCGAGCGTATGAGTATGCTTATGGGGTCGAACAGAAAAACCATCTGGAGCGTGAAAAGTGAGGACGCCGCGAGGAAGAACAGGATGAAATATTTAAGCCTCGGAAGGTTCGCCGGAAGCTTCGCCCTTCTCTTTATTTTCCTGAAGATTGTCGCGTCCGCAAAGTCGAGAATCGCGCCCATCGGACATACCCAGCCGCAGAAGAACCTCCCGAACAGGAGCGTAACTCCGGCCACGACAGCCGCCGGCCAGAGGAGCTTTATCACGGCTCTGCCCGCGAGGGCTGCCGCGCCCGCCACAAGCGGGTCCATGCGCAGGAACACGTTTACGGCGTAAGGAAGAACATCGTTGTCCTTGTATTCCGTGTTCAAAAACAGAAACACGAAAACGAGGAAGACGGCAACTTGTGAAAATCTTCGTAATACTCTCATGCAAATTCCTTAAATCCCTTTACGAAATCTTTTTTATTCTTATTTTATTTATGTCCGCGACCCCAAGACCCGCGTCCTGCGCAAGCTGGAGGTAACGCACCTCCCTGGGCGTCTTTCCGAAGAGCGTCGCCGCGACGGTGTCCGCCGCGACAACATCCGCCGAAGCGATTACCGTCTTAGTCCGGCGCACGTCCTGAAGCCTGCCGCCCTGCGGTCCGTTGGCGACCAGTATCCGGGTAGCGTCGATGATCGTCAGGTGCGACTTTACGACGCGGTTCAAGTCCGGCAGGGCGTCGTTGATTTCCCTGTGCAGCACGGCGCGGTTCGAGCCGATTACGCCCAGGACGTTCTTCATGCCCATCGTAAGGAGCGCGGCGCTGTGGTGCTTGGCGACGGGGACGTTTATGAACTTGTCCGCATTCAGGACGTCTTCGTATATCGGCCATCTCCTTATCAGCCTGCCCGCCGGGATGTCCACCATCCTGTATCTTCTCTCGTCAACGAAGGATAGCTCCACCCGCGGGTCCTTGATGCTCTCGACAGCCGGGCCTATGCCGCTGTTTTCGTAACACCGGCGAGCGTCGTTACAGGTGCGGTCGAACACCTTCACCTTCCCGGCTCCGGCATCCAGGCACATCCGGATTACCTCCGTGACGACATCCGGGTTCGTGTCCGCCGCCTGGGCCGGGTTCCTGTCCCAGCCTATGTTCGGCTTCACCACCACGACGTCCCCTTTCCTGACGAATGCGCCCATCCCGCCCAGCGCATCGACGGCGGCGCGGGTAATCCTTGCCGGAGGAGTCCCTTTCGCCATCGAAACGAGCGGGCCGCCGAAGGCATAGGCTTCGTCCATGAAAGAAGGGGCGATTACTGCGCCGGCGCCGGCAATCGTGGCGGTCTTTAAAAAATTCCTGCGGTTCATATCAATCTGTTTTCTTTAAGGAACTTCCTTGTAATCTCCTTGACGTTTCCGTGGCGGCTCTCGTTGGAGAGGCGGGTGATGGTCGCGTTATTCACCTTCCCGGCCAGCTTCTCCAGCACGCGCGGCAGGGCGGGGAACTTCTCAAGCGTGCTCTTTCTCAATACCGGGGCGGCGACAGCCGGGGTTGCGCCGCAGTTGCCGGTAATAACCCCATTCTCGGAGAACCCGAAAGGCGGGAGCCATACCTGGTTCTTTTCGCGCTGATATACTTCCTTGACGGCGGCAAACACCTTTTGCGCGTTCCTTTCCGGCTTATTTCCCAGGACGTCGATATAGCACCTGCCGGAGTAGTCGAGCATTATGTCTATCTTGCCGTTCTTCATAGCGTCCATCAGCGCGGGGAAGCTGTTAAATGACTTCGATACGACAGTCGTGCCGGTGCGCTCGTTAATGAGTATGCTGAGCATCTGGGACATGGTGTTCATGTCCGGCCTGTTGACGGCCCCGATAATCAATGTCTTCCCGACGCACGCAAAAGCGGGCATCGACACGACGGCTGAAAACATTAACGTCAAAATAAAGAACGTAAATTTCCTGCGCATGACTGGCCTCCATTTATTGATTTTTACCCTTTGCCGGGCTTTTTACTTCCACCCTGCCCGGCCTTACATTACCAAGAACCTTCTTCCCGCCACCCGGAAAGCTAATCTCGACATCATAGCGCGCGTTCTTTTCCGGCAGGGCGAAAAGGAACTCGTCCGGGGCCTGCGAACAAAAACCCGATACGCCAGGCAGTTGCTGGAATGCGGCAAGGCTCCTTTTGCCCCCCTCCATCCTGTAGAGTCGCGCCTCCGTCCCGGCGCCGCGCGCGCCCTTTATCTCTACCGCCAGGCGTCTGCCGCCTGTGAGGTTCCTGTAGAGCCTGTTATGCCCGTCGTAGTTGGATACGTAGAGATCCGGGGCGCCGTCGCCGTTTATGTCCGCGAGGGCTGCGCCTTCGTTTCTGCTCCACGCCCCTGCGCCGGAATTTTTTATTTCCCTGAACTTCCCACCCCCCAGGTTTTTAAATACCTTTACCGGCCCCGCGAACTGCGCCACGACGAGGTCGGTCAGGCCGTCGCCGTCTATGTCCGCCGCCGCCGCGCCGACCGAGTGGCCGGAGTCTATCCCGGATGTCTTTGTTACGTCCTCGAACCTGCCCCCGCCCCGGTTTATATAGAGCCTGTCCTGGCCGTCGTAGCTTGTTACGAACAGGTCCGGCAGGCCGTCGTTATTGAAATCCGCCGAGACGGCGCCAAGGGACCAATCGATGCCGCTTATGCCGGATTCGGCTGTTCTGTCGGTAAACGTCCCGTCCCCGTTATTTATATACAGCTCCTGGGATTCCGGCTTGCCGTATCCGCCGCGGCATACGAAAATATCGAGCCTTCCGTCGCCGTTGAAGTCCGACACCACAGCCGCCCAGCTCCTGCCGTCCCCGCCAAGCCCGGCCTTAACCGTATCGTCTTTAAACCTCAGCTTCCCGCCTGCGCTCACGTTCTTAAAAAACGTGTTCGCTCCCCAGTTGCAGACGAAGATGTCCGGCCTTCCGGATCCGAAGAAATCAGCCGCGACCGCCGAGATGCCGTTTTTTTTATTCACTACCCCCGCTTCCCTGCTTACGTCCCGGAACGCGCCGTCCGGCCTCCGGAGATACATCGCGTTATCGCCGTATGGATAAGCGCCTTTTACGATATAGAGGTCTTTAAGGCCGTTCCCCGCAAAATCCGCAAACACGGCGCCGATGCCGTCTTTGCCGCCCTTGCCTTTTATACCGGCGGCCTCGGTTATATCCTCGAATCTGAAATTTCCCTTGTTCCTGTAGAGCCTGTCTTTTCCTTTAACCACCGGGATGAACAAATCCGGGAGGCCGCCGCCCTCAAGGTCGCAGAAATTTACGCCCTCGGAATATTTAAGCGGCGGTATGCCGGATTTATCCGTAACGTCTTCAAACCACGCGCCTTTCGGGGATTCCGGCAGCTTTTTATTGCCTCCCCGCCCCGGCTTGTGCGCCTTGTTTGTCCGCCCTTCGCCCCCGGTTTCAACCGGATTATGCGCCCGCGCTGCCCGGGCCGGAGCCGCGGCGGTAATGGCGGCAAAGATAAGCGCCATGGCGAGCGACGCGGACATCAGACGTTTATCACCCTGACTTTCTTCAGGTCTATTTCTCCCTCTCCCAGCTTGTGCGCGTACACGACGTGCGGCACGTCGTATCCCGTGATGCCGAAGAGGGTTGCGCCGTAGGAGTCCAGGGCTACAGGGTCTGTGCCCGCCATGACCTTGTTCATAACCTTTACATCCTGAAGGCGTCCGCCCTGCGGCCCGTTGGCCGTCAGGATCCTCACGGCGTCAAGGACGTGGAGATTGAACTTCACTACAGTATTGAGCTCGGCTATGTCGATGTCAAGGTCGTGGTGGATATTCCCCCGGTTCCCGCCCAGAAGCCCCATCACGTTCTTCAGCGTCATGGTAAGCCGGGCGGCGTTGTGGTGTTTTGCTATCGGCACGTTTATCAGTTTGTCAGCCTCGAAGGCCGGCTTGTAGAACGTCCAGCTCGGAATGGTCCTGCTGTTCCTGATGGGCATGACCTCGAACTTCCTGTCGTCCACGAATTCGATTACCGCAGCCGGGTTGCGTATGGATTCCACCGCGCCCTGTATGCCGCTCCTGTAATAGCACCGGCGCGGGTCGTTGCAGGGCCTGTCGAACACGCGCACCTTCTTCGCCCCGGCCTCGAGGCACATCATGACGACGGTCTTTACCACGTCCGGGTTCGTGTTCGCCGCCTGCGCCGGGACCCTGTCCCAGCCGATGTTCGGCTTTACCACGACCACGTCGCCGCGTTTGACAAATTTCCCCATCCCGCCGATTGCATTTACCGCCGCGCGCGTCAACGCCTCAGGGGTCTTCCTTGATGCCACGGCTATCACAGGCTTTACCGTCCCCGCAAACGCCTCCGACACCAGGCCCAGAGGGTCTATGCCTTCGATGAGGTTTAACCCAGCCGCCGCGGCGGAACAGGACGCCGCGCCTTTTATAAACTCGCGCCTGCCGAACCTTTTCATTCTGGCCTCCCGCCTCCCTGCTCTATCCCGCAGTCCTTTACCGGTCTTTTAAGGAACGGGATAAAATCCGCCTTCCCAAGGGTATTGTCCTTGGACTTGTCGTATATCAGGGCCTCGATGGCCGATGCGTCCGTCGTGCCCCACCAGTTGTTCGTAAAGTCTATATCCTTTTTCTGGTTCATGCCGAAGTTTACGGCGTATTCCTTGCTGTCCAGTATGTCGTTGTCGTAAATTTTCACGGAGTTCCATGTCTTTCGCACGGGAAAGAAGGTCTGGCCGTTCCCCCGGAAAACGTTCTTCCTGATTGTGGTGCGGGAGCCGAGCGCCTCGAAACGGATGCCGAAGTTATTGTTTATAAAGTCGTTGTGCGATATCAGGACGTCCGTAGTGGAGAACCTCATGCCCTCGAAGTTGTTGGTGAAAAGGTTGTCCTTTATCGTGCCCGTGGAGTAATGCACCTGCAGCCCGGTAAAGGCATACTCGAACTTGCAGTATTCCACGATGGAGTTCTTGCTCATCGCGATCTGGACAAACGTCCAGTCCTTTATCTTCGGCTTCGGCTGCGCCGAGGTGAACACGATGGGCCTATCCTTCGTGCCCTTCGCGATAATCCGCCCCTCGATTGTCAGTTCCCCGTCGCCGATGCCGTTTTTGTCTTCGTCCACCCAGGGGAACTTTACTACCGTGCCGGGGAGTATTGTCAGGGTGCATCCGCGTTTCACGACGTTCTGACCTATCAACGTTATTTCGCCGCTCCAGGTCTCGTCGTGCTGAATGTAGGCCTTATCGTATACCGCCGGCGCCGCCGTCTTACCCGGCGCCGCAGCAGCCGATGCCGGTAGACCGGCCTGCCCCGCGAAAAGCGCCAGCGTTACGAATGCGGCGGCTAATTTCATTGAGGTATTTTCTCCACGGGGATGTCTATGCCCTTTAATACCTGGCCGGTATTTATATTTACATGATGGTCGCCCGTGCCCTCGTAGCTGCCGTACCATTCGCCGAAGGCGGGCGTGCCGCCGTATCTCGAACGGGCGCCGATGTAATAGGTCCCGCCCTTGGAGATGTTCAGGACGTAGACGCCGTCTTTATCCGCGGGCCTGGAGATAAACTCCGGCCTCTTGTGGGCCATCACCTTCTCTATATATGCGAAGGCGTAGGCGCCCTTCACGGGCCTGCCCTTGTCGTCGAGTATCCTGCCGGTGATATGCGTCCCGGTATCCCTGAACAGGCTGTCCTCTCTGCCGATCTCCCCGGCCTTGGATATTACCCCGAAATCCACCTTCGCCACTTTGCCGGCCTTTACATGCACCGGGTTAGCCACGTAATATCCGAAGTAATCGCCTTCATGCAGCGGGCCGGCTTTCTTGCCGTTCTCCCGTTTTCTGGCTATGAGGAAGTAATCGGTATCCGGGAGGAACTCCATGCGGAAGACGCCGTCCTCGCCCGTAGGCGGCGAGGCGGAGTATCCCTGGCCCCGGAAGTTGTCCTTGCCGTCCATATACAGCGTGACTATCGCGCCCTTTACCGGCTGTCCGCTCCAGGTAACGGTGCCGGTAAGCGTCCCGTCGTCCTTGTCGCTCGAATCCGAATAGGAAACGGAGGCCGAATATTTCACGAGCGCAAAGCCGACGTGAGTATATTTTCCCGGCACAGCCGTTATGGGGTTGCTGCCCTGGAAACAGAAGCAGTCTCCGACGGCAAGCGGCCCGTCGTATTTAAGAACCTCCGCGGAATCTCCTGCGGCAGGGGCGCCGGATGCGGGAACCTTGGCGAGTTGTTTGGCCGCCAGGTAATAGGTCCCGGGCGGGCAGTCCAGCTTCCAGCTCCCGTCTTCTTTGGTCGGGGCGGAAACGGTCACGGGCCTGTCTGCCAGCATGTCGCCAAAGCTCTTGTAGACATAGACGCGCGCGCCCTGGAACACCTGGCTGTCGCATACCACCCGGCCCTCGAAGCCTGTGCCGGTATTCGGTTCCGGCGCCGCGCCCGCGGTGGTTATGCAAGGCAGTGCCATGAAGAGAGCGGCCAGGGCGAAGACGAGATATTTGTTCATTTATAGCCCCTATTGAACCTTTTCCACGACGATGTCTATATCTTTGAGCTTGTCGCCGGTCTTGAGTTTAACGGAGTGGTCGTCGTCGCCCGCATAGCGCCCCAAGAGGTCGCCCTTTTCCGCAGGGCCGCCTATGGTGTTGCGAGCGCCGATATAATAAACGCCGCCCCCGGACAGGCTTATCGAATACGTCCCGTCCGGGCCTGTCATCTTCGATATGAAGTCCGGCTTCATTGTCATCATCGAGTCCCTGTATGCGCTCGCATAGACCCCGGCGACCGGTTTTCCGGCCTTATCGGTTATTTTGCCTTCCACTACCGTCTCGCCCGCCTTTACCGTCCCGCCGAGCGTCAGCTCCTGCCCGGCTTTTTTGACCTTCACAAGCTTCTTGACGCAGTTTATGGCTATGACGGTATAGTTTCCCTTTTCCACCTTGACGGGATTGTCGGGAGAGAACCCGAACTGGTCTCCCACGCCAAGCGGGCCCATGCTGTCCCCCGCCAGGCGCTTCCTTGCGACGACGTAATACGTCCCCGGCCCAAGCGAAAAAGCGAACTGTCCTTTTTTATTCGTCAGTATGGAGGCGTAGCCTATGCCCCGGAAGATGGTATCGCCGTCCTGGTAGAGCGTGACACGAGCACGGTCGAGGGGCTTGCCGCCGAAAAAGACCTGGCCCCGGATGCCTGTGTCGCCGGGCTTCTTTGCGGCGACGGTAAGGATTGGCACGCAGTTGATGCCGATGTTAATCGTCTCGCCGTCGCCGATTGTAACGGGATTCCCGCCGTAATAGGCGTAGTAATCCCCGACCGCGGGGTTGTCGAGCGTGCCTTTTACGGGTTTCTTCGCGATGAGGTAATATCTGCCCTTGGCCGCGGAGATGCTGAAAGAACCTTTGTTGGCGGTCGGCCCGGCCTTGTAATCCGCCGGCCCCCTGAAGCCGGTATCATACTTCGAGTAAAGATATACATACGCCCCGTTTATGGGCTTTCCCTCGCAGTTCACCTTTCCGCTTATGATGCCTGCGGCAAGGGAAACATGCGGAAGAAGGAGAAGTATGGAGAACAGGAGAAAAATTCTTTTCATCAATACCCCTTTCGTGGAAACCTTAAAGTCTCCGGGTTCCCGCTTCCGCGGGAATGGCGGACAAATTTTTTAATTTATCCCCGCATTCTTTATTTTTGTCTCTTTCCAGCCGCTATAATCTATGCGGTCTTCGAGGTATACGCCGGAGTAGCCCTTATAGGTGCGCGTCGGACGGTCATAGCCGTCGATGAAGCTTTTTATGTTTGCCTGCGGCCCCTTGCCGTCCATTTCACGGGTAACATCCGCGCCCCACCAGTTGCCCGAGGCGTCCACGCTGCCCATTATCTTCGCCCCGTCGTTCAGCTTCTGGGGCACCGCCTTTGCCCGGCTGGCCATGTTGATATTCTGAGCCTGGCGTCCCCTGGTCGGCTTATGCTTGACCCGGCGCTCCCAGTCCGACGACATGTTGCCGAGCTCTACCTGAATTTTGTTGTTCCAGATGTTGTTGCCGTTTATCAGGGCGTAAGACGAGAGATGCAGGTATATCCCCTTGTCGTTGTCGTGTATGTCGTTGGCCGTGATGGTCGGGTGGGATATCTGTATGCAGAGAATCGCCTTCTTGTTCTTGTAAAAATCGTTATACTTTACCGTGGGGCTGGACGCCCGGAAGCACACCAGCCCTTCCTTGTTTCCCGTAAGTTCGTTCTTCTCGAATATCGGCGAGGTATACTGTTGGCATACCGCACCCGTTATGTTGTCTATGAAGCGGTTGCCCTCAATGGTAAAGACCGTGCCTACGATGCTGGCGAAGAGCCCGCATTTATTGTCTTTTATGACATTGCCCTCTATAATTTGGGCGGCCTGGACGGATATTCCGGTATCACAGCCGGTAATGGTGTTGTTTTTGATAAGCGGCTCCGCGTTCTGGGAAGAAACAATGCCGTTCTTCCCGCACTTTTCTATGGTATTCCCGGTTATGGACGGAAAGGCACCCAACTGGCAGTTTATCCCGCTTCCGGCAATGTCCCGGATGGTATTCCCGGAAATCACCGGCTTCGCCTTTCTCGCAATCACTATTCCCTGCCCGCCCTGGGTAATCGTGCAGTTCTTAATCTCCGGCGAGCAGGAGGCTATGCTTACCGAGGCGGCATAGGAGATTACACACCTCTTAAGCACGGAGACCTTCTTCGATTCGCTGAAGCTTATGCCCGGCCAGCACCCCGCCACGGGGGATTTGTCTTTGGATGTAAAGGTAACTGGCGCGGATTTATTCCCTTCAGCCTTCAGGATTCCTTCGACCGTCAGCCCCGCCTTGTCCCCGAATCTCACCACCGCCCCCGGCATGACCCTGAGCGTGACCTTCTTCGGCACTTTAACCGCCTGAATGACGCTTACCTTACCCGACCAGACGGTGTCCTTGCTTAAAACAATAGGCTGGTTTACCGTCAGATCCGCAACGGCTGAAGTGGAAATTAATGCCGCAACAAACCCCGTCGCGGCAAGAGAAACCTTAAAAAACCGGAAATACATAATATACCCCGTTTACACTTATACGTTACGTTCCTTTTTGGAACACGCCAACCTGTGAAGTGCAATTTCCGTGCCCTGAATTACCGCCCTTGAAGGGTCAGGGCATAGAGGAAACCGTCGCGGGAGGATACGTATACCGAAGTCCCGCCAGGGCCGGTCGTAACGTTCTGCACAGCGTTGCCCGCCTTGAAAAAAGCCAACAATCCCCCGGTGTTAGGATTGAGACAGTATACATCGCCGGAGTTGTCCCCGTAAAGTATTTTGTCGTACCCGCCGCCCCCTTTTGCCGCCGGAAAACCGCCCCAGGCCGCCACGGCTGACGAATATATGACACCCCCCCCGGTGAATTTCCAGACAGCCTTGCCGGTATTTTTATCGATAGCGTCCAACGTCCCGGAACAGTCGCCGATGTAAACGAGGTTGGCCTGGATTAGCGGAGAGGAATATACGATTACGGAGCCGGTCTTGTATTTCCACCGGATCCGCCCGGTAAGTTCGTTAAAACAATAAATTTTGCCGTCTGCGGAACCGAAATAGACGCAGGAGGCTATGCTCCCGGTGTTATCCGAGGCGGGAGAGCTGAGCACGGCTCCGCCGGTTTTAATCCTGCGATATATATGGCCGTCTACAAGTCCAAGCGAATATAATGTCTTGTCGCCTGAGCCGACATAAATACAGGGAAGTTTGCTCGGCGGCTTAAGGCCCGATGCCGCCCACGAAGACAAAAGAAGCCGGCTTCTTATGGGCCCGCCAGTCTTGAATTCCCAGATTTTTTTGCCCGTTTCGGCATTAAAGGCATAGATAGCGCCGCTGAAGCCGCCCATATAAACGACTCCATTATAAACCACGGGCGAGGCCTGTCTGTGGTCGTCGAAATTGCTTTTCGGCATCCGGAACTTCCATGTCAGCTTTCCGTCTTTTTCGTTCAGGCAGTAGACATACCTGTTCCAGGAGCCGAAGTATATTTTGCCGCCCGATATTGCCGGGGTGGAATCCACGCAGTCTCCTGCATCGAATTTCCAGATTAATTTGCCGCCATCCGCCCGGACGGCGTAGAAATTATGGTCCCAGGAACCGAAATAGACCGCACCCTTATCCTCCACCGCACCGCCGTCGACATATGCCCCGGTCTTGAATTTCCACTTTATTTTTATCCCCGGCCCGGCCGGCCCGGCGCCGATTACCGCCCGCGAGAGCGGCAGGACGACGTCCGCTTTCCCTATGGCCGGATCCGAGGCCTTGTCGTAGATTTTCTTTTTGATTTCGGCTATATCCGGCGTCCCCCACCAGTCTTCGACGAGCTTTACGTCGTCCTTGTGAAAATCCCCGAGGCGCAAGTCCATGCCCCTGTTTCCATAAATATTGTCGTGTTCGATAGAACAGGCGGAGTCTTTTGCGTTTAAGAATATCCCGTCCCTGTTATTTGTAATATCGCAGAACGTGACATCGACCTTTGATTGCCAGAAGTTCAGCCCCTTGCCTGAATTGCCTTTTATGTCGCAGTGGTCGAAGCTTGCCCTGCAAACTCCAAGGCGGCTGCCGTCCCTGTTTTTCGTTATGACACATCTGGAGACGGACAGCCGGGAGAAATGCGCATGTATGGTATACGCGGAATACATAAACCGGCATCGTTTGAATATATCCCCCGTGGAGTGGTCGAGGAATATGCAGCCCCAGTCGCCCGGTTTCGGCGTCTTTTCGGCGGAGGCCGGTCTACCGGCGTCGGAAGTGAAGGTTATTTCCCTGCCTTTTTCGCCTTCGGCGATTATTTTTCCTTCGACCCGTATGCCGCTGCCGGGAATCAATATCCGGGACTCGTCCCCGGCGTTCTCGGGCGGCGCGGCGATTTTTTTGAAAAGCACGGTGGTTCCGGGCGCGATTTTAAGCGTAACCCCGTCCGGCACGAATACCACGCCGCCTACAATAACCGTCCCGCTCCAGGTAGTATCTTTTGTTATAGTGGAATTGGAGTTATCTATCCGGGGTTCAGCGGCGTGCGCGGAAAGCGGGAGGGAAAAAACGCATAATATTGCGAATATCCATGCCGTTAATGATTGCCCTCCCAACCGCCCTCTCATTTTCCGCCCACCACGTCCGCCGTTATGTCGAGGCCGCCTACCGTCTTCCCGGCTACGATAACCACGGAGTGGTCGGGGTTTCCGTCGTAGCGTCCCCAGTACTGGCCGTTGTCGACGGGCTTGCCGAGGACGCTCCTTGCGCCAAGGTAATACTTGCCGGAAAACGGCACTTCAAGGCGGAATACGCCGTCCGCTCCGGTCTTGCCGGAGACTATCGCGGGCCGGTTGGTCATCGTGTCTTTTTTATACAGGCAGGCGTACATCCCTTTGAGGGGCTTGCCGTTTTTGTCCTTTATCGTCCCGGAGACGACGGTAAAACCCTGACCGCCGGGCGCGGCCTTTTCCACCTTCATCATCACCGGAAATTCGACGTGCAGGACCTTACCCTTGTGCACCACGAGCGGGTTTATGTCGAGGTAGCCGTAGTAATCCCCCACGCTCAACGGGCCTGTTACCTCCCTGTTCATACGCTTCCTCGCCACGAGGTAATATGTACCCTCGTTCATCCTCATCTTGAAGCGGCCATCCACGCCCGTCGGCGGGGACATGTAATACCCAAGGCCCCTGAAAGAGCTGTCGGAATCGAGGTAGATATAAATCGTCACTCCGTCGAGCGGCTTGCCGTCGAGCGTAACCGTCCCCTCGATGCCGCCCTTTCCCTTTTCCTTGCAGGCCGTCGGTTCCTGGTCTTTTGGCTTTACCATCAGGTTTATGGTTATCTTCGCCGCCTTTAACGGGTCGATTATAACGGGATTTCCGCCGTAGAAGGCGTAGAGATCTCCTGGTGCCGGGCGCCAGGCGGCTGCCGGTCGGGCATCAGGATTCTTGTTCGACCCGGTGAGTTTTTCCATCGCCGCGAGGTAAAAAGACCCGCGCGGGAGCTTCATTTTAAACCTGCCGTCGGGGCCGCTGGTTACGGGCGGCGCGGAAGGTTGTTTAAAAAGCTGCACGGGATCGGAGTATGCGGTGACTGTCGCGCCCGGCATCGGCTTCGCGTGGAACATCACCCTGCCCGTGACATAACCTGTTTGCGCGGCGGAAGAGGCGACCGGGAAAACAAGAAAACACAGGGCGCATATCAGGAAGAACGACGACGCATTTTTTATTGCTGAACCTTTCATGTTGCTCCAGGCCGTATAGTGCAGGCGTTACAAAAACAGGCCGCCTACGGGCTGAACTTACCCATAGGCGGCTGATTTTATTTTCACTGTTTCATAAAGAGGGCCCTGTGCATTTACCCAGGCCCCCGGCCCACCTTAGAACTTCGCGCACGCGCTCGCGTTAAACACGTCGCTCATGCCGGGGTTGTAAGGAGCGGCCACGGCCACGGAGAGCGGGTAGCGAAGGCCATTTTCCGCCAGAGCCATCGGGTAGAGTTTCTTCTGCATGGCAAGCGAGCGGGGCTCTATCATCTTTATCCTCTGCGCGGTATGGACGTTCAGCTTGTACGCTATAAGCCCGCTTGGGAATACCGCCTCGATGTCGTAGTTGCGCCTGTGGTCTACGCCGAAGTGCTGGGTGAGCGGGTTCTGCGCGCAGAAACCCGTCGCCGTCTGGACCTCGCTCATGCCCCTGTAGTGCCTCATGTCGCCCATGTGTCCGGCATCGAAGACGCGTATCTTTGTGCCGACGCCGTCCATGTTGCTGATGGTGCCCTTGGCGTCCACTTCTATCCAGTTCTTGTTGACGTTAAGGTTCTTCAGAAGCGCGGCAGGCTCCGCCCAGTTGACGACGTAGAGGTCGAGAGAGCCGTTGCCGTAAATGTCGCCGCAGGCCACGCCCTTCTTGCGGAAGGCCGTCATTTTGCAATCCGGGTTCTGCTCGGTAATGTTCAGGAACTTGCCGTTGCCCTCGTTCAGGTAAAGCTGGCTGGCGAACTTGCAGTCCGCCTCGTATAGGGATGGATATCCGGAGTTGTTGATGTCGACCCAGCACGGGCCTTTTCCCCAGTGGTCGGGCTTGTCGTCAAGACCGGCGAAGTGGGTAACGTCCGTGAAGTGTCCGGTGCCGTCGCCCTTCATGAGCCTGTTGGGACCGACGTAATTGGAGATGTATACGCTCATGTGGCCGGAGTGGTCGTAGTCCGCCCAGGTCGCGCCGAGGGTCCAGTTCGGGTCGTCGAGCCCGGACTGTTTGGAGTAGTCCGCGAACCTGATATGGCCGGGCGTGCTGACGTTTAAGTAGAGCTTGTTCGGCTCGCCCGCCGGATAGCGGCCCCGGCAAACGTAGAGGTCGTCCCAACCGTCTTCGTTAACGTCAACGGCCTGCGCGCTCCAGCTCCAGCCGTATTCGTTGCCGAGACCGGCCTGCCTCGTTACGTCCCTGAACTTGATATGGCCCGGAGTGGACTCGTTATGGAAGAGCCTGTTCTTCTTGCCCACGCCGTAGTTGGAGAGGAAGAGGTCGAGCTTGCCGTCGTGGTCGAA
>JAJYGS010000087.1 GCA_021785055.1 Nitrospirota bacterium
AGCGCTCCAGCACGCAGGCGTCCTGCACGACATAGGCAAGATAGGCATAGCCGCGAATATCCTCAACAAGGCGGGCAAGCTCTCCAGCGAGGAATACGCCCAGATAAAGGATCATCCCGCCATAGGCGAAAAGATACTCGACCCGATAAACTTCTTAAAAGACGTCAAGGTCATTGTCGGCCAGCACCACGAGCGCTACGACGGCAAGGGCTATCCGCACCAGAAGATGGGCAGCGAGCTCTCGCTCGAGGCCCGCATACTGGCCGTGGCCGATACGTTCGACGCCCTCACGTCCGACAGGCCCTACAGGAAGGCGCTCCCGTTCGACGATGCCGTGGCCGAGATCAAGCGCTGTTCCGCAAGCCAGTTCGACCCGGAAGTGGTGGACGTATTTTTAAAAACTATCGGCGTCTCCGAGCCTGTCCATTAAAAACATATTGAAATCGGCGCCCGATTGTGTATTAATAACCCGGAAATGGACAACCGCCGCATAATCGAGTCTTTCAGCAGATACTGCCGCAGGTGCGAGGGCAGGTGCTGCAGCGGGATAATGGTCGGCCTGTTCGACTGGGAGCTTCCCAGGACGGAAGGGCACAGACTCCCGTCCGCCCCGGTAAACGGGGTCCTCAACATCACCTTCAAAAAAGAATGTCTCTTCCTTAAAGACTGCATGTGTTCTCTTTCTTCCGGGGACAGGCTCCTCGACTGCCTGAGCTACCCCGTCTATCCGAAGATAGAAGACGGCAGGGTGACGGGATTGATCATCCACAAGGGATGTCCTTACCACGAGGAGATTTCCGGGGATGCGGAACTTACAGGCATGGTGAGGCGGATGTGGGAGGAAAACATAGGCAGACTGAGGCCGGAACAGGTGTCCGAGTTTTTCTCAGGCGAGTTCTGGGACAGTGAAATGTTGATGGAAATCTGAAGCAACGGGTTTTCTTTCGTTTTTTCCGGTGCGGGTGGTATAATAGAAAATATGCAGAGCCGTATGATAACCATGGTTACGCCGTCCCAGAGGGCGAAGATCCGCGAGCTTGAGGAATACCTGGGCTGGACGCAGACGCCCGGAAGGCTCCGGGGCTTTATCCTGCGCAGGCTCGGCACGGAACGCGTCCTGACCTCCGAGCAGGCGAAAAGGGTTATCGAGGGTCTTACGGAGCTAGCGCAGGAAAGGGAAAATCCTCCGGAAAAGGGACAGGGGCGGGGGTAGGAGGGGCGGCTTAAGAGGTGTGTCATTCTGAGCGGAGCGAAGAATCTGCTCTTTAATTCTTTTACTGTGGATTCTTCGGGCAAGCCCACAGAATGACAATCAAAAATCAATAACCTGGATTATGGTAAATCCTCTCCTTAAATCTCTTTATCTTCGCCGCAAGCTCATAATACGCCGTGGATTTCCTGTCGAGCCTTGAGAGCCGGGTCTCGGCGGCCTTTAATCCCTTCTCGCCGTTTCTCAGATTATCCAGATATTTCCTGTACTTTTCCCTGTCCGGACGCGGGATTGAGAAATCCCCCGGCAGGCTCCAGATATTCTTCAAATACATCCACGCCGCGTAGTCCCAGGGGTTCACATCGCCCAGGGGCCTCGGTTTCGACATCTCCCGGATGCCGGAAATCCTGAGGCCGTTTTTATCCCCGGTTATCTCCTGCGCGCCGGTGAAGGGGAGCGAGCCGGCATATTCCAGGTATTCCCAGGAAGCCGTCGCCCTTTGCGTGGTTGACGCATGACAGGAGCCGCATGGCCTCGCCTTTCCGATTCCGTGCCCGACCGCCTCGAACTGCATCCAGGCGAGGGCCTTGTTCGCCGCCGGGAGCGAGGAATATACCCCGATGATTGCGTAAGCGTCCTGCGTCTCGCCGCCCGGCCAGCGCCACCTAAGGCCCGAAGGAGGCGCGTTTCCCCTGAAGTTCGTCGCTATATTCGGCCAGACCTTGTAAGGCGTATACACGCCCGTAACGTCTTTTATCAGGAGCGGCGGAGAGAATACGCCGTAGTAGAGGCTGTATTTCATAAAAGGACTTTCCTTCCCGGCGATTATCCCTTTGCCCCAGACGGTCATCTGGTAGCCGCCCAGCCTTGAGATGTGGCAGGCCTGGCAGCTAAGATTCTTGTGCGGACCTTCCAGGTTCGCCTTCCACGCGGTGTAGTGGCACCCGCCGCAGTCCACCTTCCGGCTTATGTCGCCCATGCCCTTCCCGCCGTTTTCGTGGCAGTCTATGCACTGCATCCCGGACTTCACGTGCGCGTCCGGCGGGAAATCGGGAGGCTGGGAGAACTCCGCGCCCAGGTAGCTGTCGCCTCTTCGCCTCTCCTGGCTCCCGGAATGGCACATGCCCGTACCGCGCCCGCCGCCAGTGCAGTTGACGGCGGGGACATGCTTGGTGAAGTTGTGCACGCCGCCTTTGGCCGTAGGGTAGTAATGGCAGTCTGTGCACCCGGCGTGGCAGACGTTGCAGAAGCGCTGGCGGTCTGTCGCGTTCTCGAAGCTTGCGGGGCAGGAGGTCTCGGCCTTAACGAGATTATAGTTCGCCCTTGAATAACCCGCCCCGGCGCCGGGAGGCATGTCGGCAAACGACGGGCCGCAGTTGTTCGGCCCGTGAATGTCCGTCCAGTGATGTGTGGAGCGCTGCCGGACGTTCCCGCCCATTATGGTGCCCCTGAACTGCTTCACCTCAAGCGGATGGCAACCGCGCCTGCCGCATGTCTCTTCGGCTATCTTCGGGTCGAAACCGAGCGTCTTTTTGTCCCTGTCGTGCCAGAGCACCGTGAAGACATCGGCATCGGGTTGGCCGTCCGGGGTCTTGGGGAACAGGGCGTACATCCTGTTGCTGCCGGTAGGGATAAGGCTTCTCAAGCCGGTGCCTTTTCTGGGGATTATATGCGCGTTGTTGTCTATAACGAGGGCCTTGAGCATCCCCTTGTGCGCCTCTTTTCTGTCATGGCTTGCGCCGTCTCCCAAGTGGCAATCCGTGCATCCCGCGCCGGGCATTTTCGTCTCTTTTTCCACCTGTTGAGCCGTCATATAATACTGCGGATAGCCCGCCGCAGCCATCCTCGCCTTGTCCGCATGACAGTACAGGCAGCCTGAGTCCCCGTTCCGGGCGTGGTATGCCGAAGCGAAGAGGACAAGGACAATGAACTGCGCGAAGATTAAAACAACCGGAAGAGGTCTTGAGAAAAGCTCCGAGAGGCGTCCTATGGATAACTTCTTCATACGCATACGCAGGCCATATTACATTAAAAAAACTGTCGGGTCAATCACAACTCCTCCCGGATAGCCTTAAGCCTGTCATTCTGAAGCATCAGCCGAAGAATCCACAGTTGACTTTTCGAAAATTCAAGACCTACTGTAGATTCTTCGCTTCGCTCAGAATGACATCCCGTTACCCGGAATCGGTGTGTGAGGGCTTTCATTTTGCTCCTTTTTGTGTTTTAATATTCCCATGCAGAAACTGCTACTTACGCTTGTCGCCTGCGCGCTCGTTTTCTCCGCCTGCTCCCGGAGGGAAAAGGCGGAGCCTGTAATCCCTTCCGGGAACACGGTCGTCATTAACGGGGCGTCCATAAAGCCCGGAGAGGCGAAGTTCTTCGAGTATAAGTTCCGGGGCAAGGAGATAAGGTTCATAGTGGGCCGCACGGACACCGGGGCCTTCGTCACCGCGTTCGACGCATGCGCCACGTGCTATGTCTATAAAAAAGGCTACAGAGCCGAGCCGGGCTGCGTAATCTGCAACGAATGCGGCTCCCGCTTCAGGCTCGGCGAGATGGAAAAGGGCCTGGGGAACTGCGTCCCCATAGCCCTCCCGCACCAGGCTTCAGGCGACCGGGTCGTCATAAAACTATCCGACATCGAAGACGGATACAGGTGGTTTTAGAACTCATACCGCATACCCACCGTCGTCGTAAAGCGCGGCGCGAGCTGGACTCCGTTCACGTCCTGATAAAGCGGCACCTGGACAAACCCGTAAACGAACATATGCCTGCCGACCACCGGAACCGACACGCCGGGGCTGATATACAGAAGTGTGCCGCCGGTGCTGTACCTGTCGGCGTTGGCCCCAGAATCGCGGTTCGCGTATTTGAGGTTGAACTGCACCAGGGGGCTGAAATAACGGATGCCGGCATACCTCATGCCTATATTGCACCCGAAGCTGTCGCCGGGCCGGTAATGTGACCTGTAGTCAAGCGCCCTCTGGTAGAGCGCCTGGGCGAAATAATCCCAGTTCTCTGCTATGTCGTTTGAATAATACGCGCCCAGGATAATGTCCGTCGTGCCGCTGCCCGGCTGAAGCCCTCGGTCGATAGACACCGGGCCGGGCATCGTAGGGTCCGTAGACGTCCCCGTCTCCGTGAAGCTTCCGGTCGGGATTTTTATACCGCCCATGACGCCCAGGACGCCGTAAGTGCAGTCCCGTATAATGCCCTGGTAGCGCCCGGTTATCCTTATATCGCCAAGGTTATCCGTATGCGAGTTATACGACATTCCGCCGGGGCCGGGAGTGATGCCGTTTGAGTTCGTGCCGAGCGTGCTGTGCCGCCGGTCTATAAACGGCACCTGGACGTTTATCCCCCAGAGCCTGTCTATTGCGTAATCCGCGCCAAGCGTTACGTAGTTATTCTGCGTGTCTTTCTCGACTTCCTGCGGTTGCCCGTCGTTTTTGATTTTGCTTGCGTCGATGGCGGATATGCTGCCTGTGCCGTGTCGTAGCTGGTTCTGGTCGAGGTAGTCGTACCTGAGGTCGAGGCTCAACCCCGGAGTGAAGGTGATAGCGGCTCCCGGAGACTGGATATTCTCCCAGTCCGAGCTGAGCGTGCAGCCGCAGCTTGCGCAGGCAAATGCATCTGCCGAAATCAGCAGTCCGACGACTATGGCCAGGCTGGATATGACTGCACTGTTAAATATCGGGAGAATAAATTTTTTAACTCGCATAATGGCCTCTTTTCAATAATTGGGGGCGGACGGTTTGCCCGCCCCCATAAAAAACTCTATGTCTACTTCTCCAGCGTCTGATAATCTTCCACCGCCTCCGGGACGTTATGCCCGTGGCAATCCATGCAGTTGTTCTGGGACGTGATACCGTTCGCAAGCACGTTATACAACCGCTTGTGCTTCGGAACATACTTTCCGTCAGCCTGGTCGTTTAGCATCCTCGCGGCCTCTATTGCGACATTTGCGGAAACGCGCGCGCACCTCTCCACCCTTGCGTCGGTAAGAAAACCGACCCCTTCCGCCCTCATCCACCTGCCGACGGATATGTGGCATATCGGGGTCCCGGCCATGGTCATGTGGTGTATTTCCTTATGCGGTTTTGCAGGCATAAACGACGGCAACTCCGTATAGGAATAGTAGAAGGCGAGGTCGTTGACCA
>JAJYGS010000098.1 GCA_021785055.1 Nitrospirota bacterium
CCTGGAGTTTCCGAGCAACGTCATGGGCATGGCGCTCAACCTCGAAGACGACAACGTCGGCTCCGTCCTTTTCGGCGACGATACGCTGATTAAGGAAGGCGACATAGTAAAGCGCACGGGGCGCATCATGGAAGTCCCCGTCGGAGACGCCGTCATAGGGCGCATCGTAGACGGCATAGGCATGCCGCTCGACGGCAAAGGGCCGATAGCGTCCACCGAGTCCAGGCGCGTCGAGGTCATAGCGCCCGGCATAGTAAAGCGCCAGCCGGTAAGAGAGCCTCTCCAGACGGGCATCAAGGCGATAGACGCCCTTATCCCGATTGGCCGCGGACAGCGCGAGCTTATAATCGGAGACCGGCAGACGGGCAAGACCGCCGTCGCTATCGACACCATAATCAACCAGAAGGGCAAGGACGTCGTCTGCATATACGTCGCCGTCGGCCAGAAGCGCTCCACCGTCGCCCGCGTCATGAAGACCCTCGAGGAGCACGGCGCGATGGACTACACCGTCATCGTCTCGGCGTCGGCGTCGGATGCGGCCTCGCTCCAGTTCATCGCCCCCTATACCGGCTGCACCATCGGCGAATACTTCCGCGACAACGGCAAGCACGCCCTCATAATATACGACGATTTGTCCAAGCAGGCCGTCGCCTACAGGCAGCTCTCCCTTCTGCTCAGGCGCCCGCCAGGCCGCGAGGCGTATCCGGGCGACGTCTTCTACCTGCATTCGAGGCTCCTTGAGCGCGCGGCGAAGCTCTCCGACGAGCTGGGCGGCGGCTCCCTTACGGCGCTTCCGATAATAGAGACGCAGGCGGGCGACGTCTCCGCCTACATCCCGACGAACGTCATATCCATCACGGACGGCCAGATATTCCTGGAGTCGGACCTCTTCTACTCGGGCGTCCGGCCCGCGCTGAACGTCGGCCTCTCCGTCTCCCGCGTCGGCGGCTCCGCACAGATAAAGGCGATGAAGCAGGTCGCAGGCTCGCTGAAGCTCGACCTCGCGCAGTTCCGCGAGCTTGCCGCGTTCGCGCAGTTCGGCGCCGACCTCGACAAGGCCACGCAGAACCAGCTGGCGAGAGGCCAGAGGATGGTGGAGATACTGAAGCAGAACCAGTATTCCGCCATGAGCGTGGCAAACCAGATTCTCATAATCTTCGCCGCGACGAACGGCTTCGTCGACGACGTGCCCATCGGCTCGATAAGGAAGTTCGAGGCCGACCTTTTGAAGTTCCTCGAACTCCAGCACCCGGCAATAGCCAAGGAGATAGGGGAGAAAAAGGCGATAAGCGACGAACTCAAAGAGAAGATGAAATCGGCGATCGAAGAGTTCAAGAAGACGTTCGCGGTCTAAGGGGGGTCGATGGCTGGCTCAAGGGATATATTAAGAAGGATCCGCAGCGTAAAGAACACGCAGCAGATCACAAAGGCGATGAAGGCGGTCTCGGCCTCGAAGCTTAAAAAAGCGCAGGCCGCGATGCTTGCCACCCGCCCCTATGCGAACATGCTGGTCTCGGTACTCGGCAACCTCGCGGCAAGGGCGCCGAGGGAATACCACCCGCTGCTCGCGCACAGGGGATGCCGCCGCATAGAGTTCCTGGTGATTACCTCCGACCGCGGTCTCTGCGGCGCGTTCAACACCAATATAATGAAGCGGGCGGTCGCGCTCTACCACGAGAAAAAGGTAAACGGATGCGACCTCACACTGAACATCGTGGGACGGAAGGGCAGGGACTACCTGACGCGCAGGGACTACGGCATCAGGAAGGACTGGACGGGCATCTCCGGCCACCTGAACTACTCCCACGCCGCGACGATAGCGTCCGAGATTATCGAGAACTACATCAACGCCGAGGTGGACGAGGTCTACGTCATCTACAACGAGTTCAAGACCGCGCTCTCCCAGACGGTAATCGCCGAGAAGATACTGCCCATAGAGCCGCCGAAGACGGATGTGGAAATCTCCTCCGGAGACTATATATACGAGCCGGGGCCGGAGGCCGTGCTCGACACGCTCCTGCCGAAGCACGTGGAGTTCCAGGTCTACAGGGCGCTTAGGGAGTCCGAGGCCTCGGAGCTCGGCGCCAGGATGACGGCTATGGACGCGGCGTCCAACAACGCCAAGGAGATGATAGGCAAGCTGACGCTCAAATACAACAAGGCGCGCCAGGCCGCCATCACGAAAGAACTGATGGAAATAATCGGCGGCGCCGAGGCGCTGAAATAGGGGGGATACAATGAATGAAGGGACGATAGTACAGGTTATTGGCCCGGTCGTGGACATCGAGTTCACCGAAGGCCTGCCGGCCATTTACAACGCCATACTCATCCGGCAGGACGCCGACGCCGCCGCCGGGACTCCGGCCTTCAACCTCACGCTGGAAGTCGCCATGCACCTTGGCGAGTCCCGCGTGCGCACCGTCGCCATGTCCTCGACGGACGGCCTGGTGCGCGGCATGAAGGCCACTGACACGGGCAAGCCCATCACGATGCCGTGCGGACGCGAGACCCTGGGCAGGATCATGAACGTCGTCGGCGACCCGGTCGACGAAAAGGGGCCGATTCACGCGAAGAACTTCCTCCCCATTCACCGACCCGCGCCATCCTTCGAGGACCAGTCCACGTCCACGGAGATGTTCGTCACGGGCCTTAAGGTCATCGACCTCCTCGCGCCTTATACGAAGGGCGGCAAGACCGGCCTCTTCGGCGGCGCGGGCGTCGGCAAGACGGTTCTCATCATGGAGCTTATACGAAACGTCGCCCAGGAGCACGGCGGCTTCTCGGTCTTCGCCGGCGTCGGCGAGCGTACCCGCGAAGGCAACGACCTCTGGCTCGAAATGAAGGAGTCCGGCGTCATCGACAAGACCGCGCTCATCTACGGACAGATGAACGAGCCGCCGGGCGCGAGGCTCAGGATAGGCCTCTCCGCCCTTACCGCCGCCGAATACTTCCGCGACGCCGAGGGCCAGGACGTGCTCCTGTTCGTCGATAACATATTCCGTTTCACGCAGGCAGGCTCCGAGGTCTCGGCGCTTCTTGGCCGCATGCCCTCCGCCGTCGGCTACCAGCCCACGCTCTCCACGGAGATGGGCGCGCTCCAGGAGCGCATCACATCCACGAAGAAAGGCTCCATCACCTCCGTCCAGGCCATATACGTCCCGGCGGACGACCTGACAGACCCTGCCCCGGCGACTGCCTTCGCGCACCTTGACGCCACGACGGTTCTCTCAAGGCAGATTGCGGAGCTCGGCATATACCCGGCGGTCGATCCGCTCGACTCCACCTCCAGGATTCTCGACCCGCGCATCGTCGGCGAGGAACACTACAACGTGGCCAGGAAGGTGCAGGTGGTACTCCAGAGATATAAGGAACTCCAGGACATCATCGCCATCCTCGGCATGGAAGAGCTTTCGGAAGACGACAAGCTGGTCGTCAACCGCGCAAGGAAGATACAGAGGTTCCTCTCCCAGCCGTTCTTCGTGGCGGAGGCCTTCACCGGCACACCCGGCCAGTACGTGCGCCTTGAGGATACCGTCAAGGGGTTCAAGGAAGTCGTCGATGGGAAGTATGACCACATCCCCGAGCAGGCGTTCTACATGACTGGCGGGATAGCGGGAGTCCTGGAAAAGGCGGAGAAGCTCGGCGTGAAGGTGTAAAGAGGGCCAGGCCGGTTGCCGGAACGGTTATATAAGGTTGTCAAGACGGTCCGGGAACGATAGCGAATACTTGAGGCGCAAAAGACGCCTTCTGGAAAGTTGGGTGCAATGATGGACAAGCTGACGCTCGAAATAGTCACGCCGGAGAAGAGGGTCGTCCGCGAGGAAGTGGACGAGGTCGTCTGCCCCGGCATAGAAGGAGAGTTCGGAGTCCTGCCCGGCCACACGCCGTTCCTGACCGCGCTCAGGATAGGCGAACTCAGCTACCGCCTGGGCAACGTCCGCAAGTATATAGCCGTTACCTGGGGCTATGCACAGGTCGATGGGGACAAGGTGGAGGTTCTTGCGGACATGGCCGAGACCGCCGAGGAGATAGACCTCCGCCGTGCTGAGGAAGAGAAAACGAGGGCCGAGGGCATACTCCGGGGCCAGCCCGCAGAAGTCGAGTTCGAGAAGGGCCAGGTCTCCCTGGAAAAGGCCATAATCAGGATACAGGTCGCCGGCAAGAAATAACCGGCAGGCGGCCAGGGGAAGGCGCCGGCGAGCCGGGGGGCGAGAGGCGGCAAATCTTGCCATTACCGCCCCGCCCGTTAGGGGCGCGCAATTTATTGCGCCCGTTGCCCGTCATTGCTCCCCGGCCCATATGTTTTGAGACCCCATTACGACGTGACGCAATTTATTGCGCCCGTCCCGTGCCGCCTGTCATTCCCTTCCCCCGCCCCATGCTCGTCATTCCCGTGAAAACGGGAATCCGGATGTTGCACATCGTTCCGAGGCAGCCGAGGAATCCGAAGTTTACCGTAAAAGTCAGGTATCGGGACGCCACGGAAAATTCGCTCCAACTGTTCCATCCTTTGGCACCCGATTGGGGAAGTTCGTTTTCAGGATATTCTACTGTTAATCGCCGTAACTCCTTATTCCCGCGTGATTATTTCTTTAAAAATTGAATTTTTTCTCCGGTATCGAAAACACGGCTAAAAACGCCTCTGCGGGCGGTTTTCAGGCCAAAAAACGGGCGCGGGGACGGGGTGATTTTACCTGCGGAAAAATGCGCTCAAGGGCATGTAAAATCACACAAATACTATCATTCGGCGCAAAAAGATGGTAAAATGCGCCACCATGGAGCTTACTTACGCCGAACTGTCCTCGCCCGGCCCTGCCAGAGAACAAAACGAAGACTACCTGGGGTTCTGGCAGCCGGAAGACCTTGAGGAAAAAAGAAATCGCGGCGCCGTGGCCGTCCTTGCAGACGGCGTCGGCGGCCTTGAACGCGGAGAAGTGGCGAGCCGCCTGGCCGTCGAGACGGGCCTTTCAGCCTTCAGGGACGCGCCGGAAGGCCAGAGCCCGGCCCAGCTCCTGACAAGGATGTTTAACGCCGCGAACAAGGCCGTTTACGACAAGGGTATGGACGGCCGTTCAAGGGGCAGGATGGCGACGACACTGGCCGCCGCCGTCTTCCGGCATAACGAGATAACTGTCGGAAATGTCGGGGATTCCCGCGTATACCTCGTGCGCAGGGCGGAGATAAAGCAGCTCTCGACCGACCATACCTACGTCGGGATGCAGCAGAAATTCGGGCTTATAT
>JAJYGS010000085.1 GCA_021785055.1 Nitrospirota bacterium
TCGTATATTGCCGGGTATTTAAGGACGCCGTCCGCATGGATGCCGGATTCGTGCGAGAAGATTTTATCTCCCACGACGGGTTTCCCGCACGGGATACTCCGCCCGGAAGCCGATGCGACCTTCTGGCAGAGGGGGCGTAATTTTTCTATCCTTACGTCCGTATCCGTGTTCAGCAGATGCCTGAAGGCCATAACGATTTCCTCGAGGGCGGCATTGCCTGCGCGTTCGCCCAGCCCAAGGACGGTGGCGCTTAAAAATTCCGCCCCGGCGCCCGCCGCAGCAAGCGCGTTCGCCGTCGCAAGACCGAAATCGTTGTGCGCGTGGAATTCTACGGCGAATCCCGCATCGGTCAATTCCTTTATCCTCGCGTATGCCGTAAAGGGAACAAGGACTCCGACGGTATCCGCGAACCTCAGCCTGTCCGCCCCGCACTCCCGCGCCAACGCGGCGTATTCCACGACAAAATCCTTGTCCGCCCTTGAGGCGTCTTCCGCCCCGGCGCATACGTAAAGCCCTTTGTCCTTCGCAAAGGAAACGGCCTCCCCAAGCCTGCTTAGGAGCCAGGCGCGTTCCCTGCCCAGCTTGCGCTTTATCATAATTTCGGAGACCGGCAGAGATACGGAAACAGCCTTGACCCCCGCCCTTAACGACGCCTCGATGTCGGAAATCACGGCCCTGTTCCATGCCATTACGCGCGCGCCAAGACCCGCACCGGCGATAACCCGGACAGCCTCCGCCTCCTCGCCGCCCATTACCGGCGTCCCGGCCTCTATCTCCGGCACACCCGCCTCGTCGAGCATCCGGGCTATCTCCAGCTTCTCAGCAACGGAAAAAGCGACGCCCGCCGCCTGCTCGCCGTCTCTCAGCGTCGTGTCGCAAATTGTAACGGCATTCATTCTTCGGCTCCGAAGCAGAGTTTATAATCGACGCAAACGCCGCATGACGGCGCCTTGCAGAGATGAAACCCTTCTCTTTCACATATCTGTTTATAGAAGAATTTCTTCCATTTCATGCCGTGGACGTTCTTCTCGAAGAGCGGCCTGAAATGTTCTGCAATCAGCAAGGACAGTTCCTCTCTATTGGCGAGACGTAGATCCTGCCAGAGGTGGTTTTCTCCGAGGCACGCCCCGGCGATCCACTTCGCCGCCGCTTCCGCTTCCTCGCCCGCACTCCTGTTGTCGAGCAGAAGCTCCAGCAGGTCATGGTATTCGTCCAGCCGCCTGGCCTCTATTTCGTTTTCAGCCAATGTCGCCGCCATATTTCAGCCTTCAGCCGGAGCGTATGAATGGCACTTCTTCGTGCATGCGCGTCCACAGGCGCCGCAGCCTATGCAGTCCTCCCTGCTCGCTATGGACATGACCTTGTTGCCCATGTCGTCGCCGAATTCGTCGTCGCCGTCGAACGGCTTCTCGACAAGCGAAAGCACGCTTCTGCCGCAGGCCTTATAGCACCTGCCGCAGCCTATGCACTTGCCGACGTCTATCGATATTATAAACTCCGGCACCCATTCTTTCCCGCCGCACGTCCTGCCGGTCAGCATAGCCCCTCCTATATGATGGCCTCGTCGCCCGTTTCGCCGGTCCTGATGCGCACCGCGTCCGTAAGCGGCAGGATAAATACCTTCCCGTCTCCGCACCTGCCCGTGCGGTTTACGGCGATCAACGTCTCCAGGACCTTCTTTACCGGCACCTCCGAGACCACCAAATTAAGCAGGCTCTTAGGCACCCACAACACCGGCTTGGTAAGCTTGGAATCTCCGGCCATGGATGACGGCGTCGGGAACTTGTATATCTTGGAGACGCACTCCACGTCCGTCTTCATCTCCGGATCGACCGACTCCATGATATTCCCGCCCTGCCTGCCGCGTCCGTTCAGGCTGTGAACCGTGACGGAGGTTACGCCTATATCGGCGAGGGCCGCAAGGGTCTCCTTGACCTTTGCCTGGCGTATTATCGCCATCACCTCTTTCATAAGCCCTCCCCGGTCCTGATGGTATACGCCTCCTCCACCTCGGATACGAATATCTTGCCGTCCCCGATAAAGCCGGTCTTGGAGTTGTCGGTAATCACGGACATCGCCCTGCTGACGTCTTCGTCGTTCACCACCAGCAGCAGCAATACTTTCGGGAGCAGGTCATAATGCACCGGCCCCACCTGGAGGCCCTTCTGTTTTCCGCGCCCGAATACGTGCGCCTTCGTCATTGCCGGAAAGCCCGCGCCCTCAAGCGCCAGTACCACGTCATCTTCCTTTTCCGGCCTTACTATCGCCCTTATCATTTTCATAAGATACCTCCCGATTGTTCGGCTTTCTTCTGGTTACTTTTCTTTCCCCTGAAAGAAAAGTAATTTTTTCATCCACGGCGGCGGCGAATTCTTAATCGTATGCATCAGCGCATCCGCCAGGTCTACTATCGCCGTTCCCTCCTTCACCTTCACGGGCATGATTCCCCTTCTTCCGAGCCTTGCGGCGGACGGCCCGCCGATATTTGTCATATATACGACCTTGCAGTCCGAAATCTTTTCCACCTTGGCCTCTGCCGCCTCGTCGTGTTCCGCACCCAGGCCTTTCGTGCCCTCCACGGCAGCGTCCCTTGTCCCGCCGGAGAATACCCTCTCTCCGGCCTGCCTGAAGCCTTTGGCGTCGAACTCGTAAATCGAGAACCTCGCGGCGCGCCCGAAATGTTCGTCCACGCAAATCCCGTCGGTAGTTGCGAATGCGACCTTCATGCCTTTTCCTCCAGCAGCGCGTTTCCTATCCTGTTTATCATGTCGAGCGTCCCTGCGTATCCCGCGGACAGAGCCGCAGTGTGCCCCAGCCGCTCGAATACCGGGAATCCCCATTCGATGTGCCCCTCGCCAAGGGCCTTGGCGCTCATCGCCCCGTGCGAGTTTGCGATGAGGAGGTCGAACTCTCCTTCGATTAAGCCGAAATCTCCGATTACGACCTTCTCCGCCTTTATCTTCGCGCACGACGGCGCCTGGGCCGGCACTACGGCCAGGGGCACCTCGCCGCCCATCTCCCTTATCGATTCCGAAAGCCCCACGGCGGCGTCGGATTCCTGGGCGAGAACGATTTTCCTGCCGCCGAAAACAGCCGCCGCGTCTCTCATCCCGTCTACCAATATTTTCCGCTTCCTATGGAATCTCTCAGGCACGGGTCTTCCCGCAATCTCTGAAAGCATCCTGAAAAAGCGGTCGCTTGCGGCAAGCCCCGTGGCCGAATCGAACACGACAAACGGTATGCGACACCTCTTCCTGAGCGCCTTTGCCGCGCCAAGCATGCCCTCGCCGATAACGACTGTGACGGAGGCGGAACCCGCCTCCCGTATCCTTGAAACCGGCGTGCCGCCGCAGGCCAGCCCTGAGAAGCCTTCGCGGCTTCCGTCGAGCGCGGAGAGGTCTGGGAGCATTATCGGCTCGAGTCCGAAACCCTCGATAATCTCCCGCAGTTCGTTAAAATCCGCAGGCGTAAGGAAACTCCCCGCGAGGACGTTCACGCGCCCGTCGATCTTCCCGCCCGGTTCCGCCAGGGCGACCATCGCCTCGACCGCCGCGGCGTAACCATCCTGTAGAGAACCTTTGTAATCCGGCGCCGATACATGCAGAACTTCCGTCCCCGGAGACTTTATCCCGCCAAGCGTCATCCACGCGTTATCGCCCTTGACTTCCGCGAGGGCGCCGGTGATTATGCCGATTAAACCGGCGTCGTTTTTCCTTGCCGCATCCTCCACCACTCGTGAAAGTATTTCCTCGCTTCCCATGACGACGTCTTCGGCGAAGAGCTTCGTGCTTATCATCGCCATTGGTTCCCTGAAGTGTTTTGTCAGGAGCGCCTTCCCAAGGAAGTTGCAGCCCTGGGCGCCGTGCATGACGGCAAGCGTTCCTTCCACCCCCTGCAACGCCATCGCCGCGCCTATCGCCGGAGAATGCTTCAGGGGGTTGATGCTTGCGGCCCCGGACGCCTTCCCGATTGAAGGAACAAGCCTTTCCCTGCTACCCTGACCGGCATAAAAATCCATAGAGGATTTTATGTCGCGGGCGAGGTTTAGAAGTCCTTCGTATCCCGCGTACGCGGAGCGCCGCTCCTGGTTCACGTCCACGAACGGGATTCCCTCTTTTATGGCCAGATACTTGTTCCGCCCGCCCGCAATCAGTACGTCCGCGCGGGTCTGCCTGATGAGCTTCAGTATGCTGCCGGGCGTCATGTCTTCGTAAAGCGGCGCATCCGGGCCCATAATTTTCCGCATCTTCTCTTCATCTTCGGCTGTACTCTTCTTCGTCCCGACGGCGGCGATTTTCAGGCCAAGGTCCATAAGCATGGAGATTAAAGACCAGCTCTTCACCCCTCCCGAATAAAGCACCGCCTTTCTGCCGCGCAGGGATTCGAACTCCTTAAGTCTCCTCCCTAACCTGCCCTCCTGTATCTCGATTATGACTTCCGTCCTGTCCGCCACGTCAGCGCCGCGCTTCTCGAAGAACTCCGCTATTGTCCGAAGCGCCCTCGAGAACTCGGTCTTTCCGAAAAAAGATACCTCGATATACGGTATCCCGTACCTGCGCTCCATCTCCCTGGCCACGTTTATCAGCGCGCGCCCGCAGACGACTACGTTAAGCTTCGCCCTGTGCGCCCATGTTATCTCGTCGAACGACGCGTTTCCGGTTATGCGGGAAAGCACGTTGAAACCCGCCTTCTTGAGCACCGGCTCTATCAGGTGCATATCCCCCGCGATATTGTACTCGCCGATGAGATTTATGTCCGTGAGCGTGGTTTTCTCAGGCTCTCCGGTCCCGATTACATATTGCAGCAGGGTGTCTCCCGCTATCCGGTTTCCCAGGTTTTTCGGGCCGACAAAGCCGGGCGAGAGCACCGGTATTACGCGTATGCCGAGCGCGCCCGAAGCCCGTTTGCACACCGCCTCTATGTCCTCGCCTATAAGCCCCGTCACGCACGTCGAATAGACAAACACTGCGGAAGCGCCTGAGTCCCGGCGCGTTTCGGCGACGGCGCGGAAGAGCTTTTCCTCGGCGCCGTAGATTATGTCCATCTCGGTCAAGTCCGTGGTATACGCCCTCTTGTGCAGGACGCCTTTGTCGGATATTGTGCCCCGCGACTCCCAGGAATTCCCCAGGCAGGCAATCGGCCCGTGCACGAGGTGCGCCGCGTCCGCTATGCACTGGAGCACTAT
>JAJYGS010000174.1 GCA_021785055.1 Nitrospirota bacterium
CCTCGTTTATAGCAACGGGGTCGTAGGCGCGTATGACGGCCCCTTCTTTCCGGAGAGCCTGAATTATGGGCACGGAAGGCGCGTCCCGCATGTCGTCGGTGTTTGGCTTGAACGAAAGCCCAAGCACCGCGATAACCTTTCCAGTGACACTGCCGCCCAACACTCCGCGTATCTTGTCTGTCATCTTCGCGCGCTGCTCGTGGTTCACGTCGAGCACGGCCTTTACAATCCTGAAGTCGTAGCCGTGTTCTTTCGCTATCTGCACAATGGCCTGCGTGTCCTTGGGGAAACACGAGCCGCCGAAACCGGGACCGGGATGCAGGAACTTCGGGCCGATGCGGTTGTCGAGTCCCATGCCTACGGCGACCTTGTGCACGTCCGCGCGCACCAGCTCGCAGATATTGGCAATCTCGTTTATGAAAGAAATCTTGACGGCGAGGAAGGCGTTCGAGGCGTATTTTATCATCTCCGCTGTGGCGACGTTCGTCTGGACGAACGGCGTCTCTATCAGATACAACGGGCTGTAGAGGTCTTTCATAATAGCCATCGCCTGGTCGGAGTCGGCGCCGATTACCACCCTGTTCGGGTGCATGAAGTCCTCGATGGCCGAGCCTTCGCGCAGGAACTCCGGGTTCGACACGATGTCGAAATCCACCTTCTCCCTCTGGCTTTTGCTGATGATGGCGCGCAGTCTCTCGCCCGTTCCGACGGGCACGGTGCTCTTTGTAACGACAACCTTGTAGCCGTTCATGTTCAATGCTATGCTCTGGGCAACCTCCTCCACGTAAGAAAGATCTGCGGAGCCGTCTTCCCTTGGCGGAGTACCGACGGCGATAAAGACCACCAGGGCCTTCTGTACGGCTTCGGCGAGGTCGGAGGTGAAGGAAATGTGCCCGTCCTTCACGTTCTTCTTCACCATCTCCTCAAGCCCAGGCTCGTATATCGGGATTATCCCCTGCCTTAAGTCCGAAATTTTCTTTTCGTCGTTATCGATGCAGGTAACCTTAAGACCGAATTCGGCAAAGCACGCGCCGGTTACAAGCCCGACGTAGCCGGAACCAACGATGCAGATGTTCATTTAGCGGCAACCTCCCTTTGTCTCAAGTAGTCTTTTAACCCCTCTTCCCAGCCGCGCATGCGGTGGCCGGTGGTTTCCTCGTATTTTCCCTTTGAGAGGACGGAATACGCCGGACGGAGCGCAGGCCTGCCGAGCTCTTCGGTGGTAATCGGTTTTACATTTATGCCGTCGGCGTCGGAGAGTCTGAGAATTTCCCTCGCGTACTGAAACCACGAGCAGTATCCCTCGTTTGCCGCATGGAATATGCCTGAGGCGTCCGCCTCGACAAGCCTCGACAGGGCGTCGGATAAATCAACCGTGTATGTCGGACTTCCCACCTGGTCGGAGACGACGGAGAGTTCGTCCTTCTTCCCGACCTGAGCGAGTATCGCCTCCACAAAGTTCGGGCCGTTCTTCCCGAAAAGCCAGGACGTCCGCACGATCAGCGCGCCGGGCAGGATGTTTAAAACCTCCGCCTCACCTTTAAGCTTAGATTTGCCGTATACGTTAAGCGGACCCGTCCTGTCCGTCTCGACATAAGGGCTGCCTTTTCTGCCGTCGTATACGTAGTCAGTGCTGACGTAGAGCATCTTCGCTCTCGCACCCCAGGCCCCCTTTGCGACATTCCTGGCGCCGTCGGCGTTTAAATGGAATGCCTTGTCCGGCTCCTTTTCACAGCCGTCCACGTTCGTATATGCGGCGCAGTGTATCACCCAGTCCGGCGCGATTTCGGCTGTCAGCTCCCGCACGGCTATCTCGTCCAGGATGTCGCAGGCAAGAAACGAGAGCTTTTTTGAATGGGCGGACGCAATGAATTGCGCCCCTGCATCCGGCGATTCGAGTCTTTGCGGCAGGTCGAGACCGACGACCTCGTGCGCTCCTGAAAACCACGCCATAAGGTCAGTCCCAAGCATCCCAGCCGCGCCCGTAACAGCTATCTTCACCGGGACACCGGCTTTCCCACCGACCGGCACCACTCCTGATTTTCCCTGTACCAACGGATGGTCTCTCTGATGCCGTCCTCGAAGGAGATTTCCGGTTTCCAGCCGAGCTCGCGCTGGATTTTTGAGGAGTCTATTGCATACCGCCTGTCGTGGCCCAGGCGGTCGGTGACGTAGTTTATCAGGCTTTCCGGCTTGCCGAGCTCTTTAAGTATAAGCCTCGTTATCTCTATATTTTTTCTCTCGTTGTTCCCGCCGATGTTATATATCTCGCCCGGCGCGCCGCTTCGCATCACGATGTCCACGGCCTTGCAGTGGTCGGATACGTGCAGCCAGTCCCGGACGTTCAGGCCGTCGCCGTAAAGCGGGACAGGCCTGTTGTGAAGTGCGTTGTTTATGAAGAGCGGGATAAGCTTCTCCGGGAATTGATACGGTCCGTAGTTGTTCGAGCAGCGCGTCACGACCACCGGCAGGCCGAAGGTGTGGCGGCAGGCCAGCGCCAGCATGTCCGCCCCGGCCTTGGAGGCGGAATACGGGCTGTTCGGGGAAAGCGGCGTCTCTTCCGTGAAATATCCTTCCGGCCCAAGCGAGCCGTAGACCTCGTCTGTGGAAATCTGGACGAATATTTCCGGCTTCAGCTTCATCGCGGCATTGAGCAGAACCTGGGTTCCAACAACATTCGTCACCGCAAAGACCGCCGGGTCTTCGATGCTCCTGTCCACATGGGACTCGGCGGCGAAATGGACGACGGCGTCCGCGCCATTCATCGCCTCAGATACTGCGCGCGGGTCGCAGATATTTCCTTTTATGAACCTGTAGCGCGGGTTCTTCTCCACGTCGCGCAGGTTCTCAAGGCTGCCCGCGTATGTGAGCGCGTCGAAGTTGACTACCTCCGCATCCGGGCTGTTGTTTATTATGTGGCGGACAAAGTTGGAGCCGATGAACCCGCATCCTCCCGTAATCATTATTTTCCGGGGCGTCCGCATCTATCCGTCCTTCCTCGCCCAGTCGTACGGGATGTCGCTTCCTTGCGCGGGCTTTCTGAACTCGTCCGGCTCAGCGGGATTATACGGCTCCGTGGAGCAGTTCATCACCATAGCCTCGGTATCGCTTATGCACTTGAACCCGTGCCAGACGAACGGCGGTATCTGAAGCAGTATCTGGTTATGTTCCCCCATGAAGAATTCGTTCACCTCGCCCATCGTCGGCGAGCCTTCGCGGTCGTCGTAGAGGACGACCTTCATCATCCCCTTCACGCAGCAGAAATTGTCCGTCTGCTTCTTGTGGTAATGCCAGGCCTTCGTCACTCCCGGCCATGCGGTGGTGACGTATACCTGGCCGAATTTTATGAACTCCGGGTCGTCCGCGCGCAGGACTTCCATAAGCCGTCCGCGCTCGTCCGGGATTACGCGAAGCTTCTTCACCTTTACGCCGTCGATCATAATAACCCCACCTTTGAATTGTCCCCAAGCATGAATCTGTATGCCGTGGGCTTGAGAGGAGATTTGCCAACCTCGACGTTTCTGCCCACGAGGCTGTCCTCGATGCGCCTGTCCACGTCTTTTATTATACTTCCTTCGAGGACTATGCTGTGTTCTATCTCGGAGGATAGCACCTGGACGTTTTTGTCGATTGAAGTGAACGGGCCTATGAAGGAATTGATTATCCGCGCGTTCCTGCCGATAATCGCCGGGCCGCGCACGACGCTGTTTATGACCTCCGCGCCGCTCTCGACGACGACCTTGAACTCCACGGAAGAGGACGAATCGACATGCCCTTCCAGGCGTGTGGCCAGGCTGTCCAGTACCATCCTGTTCGCCTCAAGCATGTCCTCCAGCTTACCCGTGTCCTTCCACCATCCATTCACCATGTGCGGATGCACAGCATACCCCTGGTCTATGAGGAACTGTATCGCGTCCGTTATCTCAAGCTCGCCCCTGGCCGAAGGTTTTATACTCTTCGCGGCCCTGATGATATTACTGTCGAACATATAAACTCCCACCAATGCGAGGTCGCTCTTCGGTTCCGAAGGCTTTTCCACCAGCCTGACGACCTTTCCGTCTTTCCGTTCCTCGACTCCGAACTGTTTCGGGTTAGCCACCTTCGCCAGGAGTATCTGGGCGTTAGGTTTGTCCCGCATGAACTCCTGGGCGAGCTCCTTTATGCCGCCAAGTATGAGGTTGTCGCCCAGGTACATCACGAACGGGTCGTCTTTTAAAAAATCCTCGGCGACAAGCACGGCATGCGCAAGGCCCAGCGGCTCCGGCTGCTCGATATATGTAACCCTGACGCCGAAACCGGAACCGTTGCCGACAGCCGCCATTACCTCGTCTTTTGTGTCGCCCACCACTATGCCGATGTCCGTGATGCCGGCGTCGCGTATGGCCTCTATGCCGTAAAATAGCACGGGCTTGTTCGCCACGGGTACGAGTTGTTTCGCGCTGGTATAGGTTATCGGGCGAAGTCTCGTGCCCTTGCCGCCGGAGAGTATCAATCCTTTCATAGCGACCTCCCGCGCATCAGAACTTCACGTTCCCGATGCCTTTGAGATTCAACATGACCATGTATTGTTTTCGAGTAGGACTGTTGAAGTAGTCGAACGTCAACCCCCAGCACTGCGAACTGTACGTCGCCGAGCCGTCCGTCTCCCGCAAATTGCCGGTGTGCAGGTCGTACCATATCTTGGCCGAGAAGTCCCAATGAGTCCCAAGCTTTACGCCGCCGTCCATCGTAAGGAAGTCAACCGTGCTTTCCTCCTCGGCCTTGTTGACGAGAAATTCCGAGGCAAAATCCGTACTCGGCGTGAAGAAATCAAAATATGACGGGGACATGAAGGTCTGCTCGGCATCGAGCGAATATCGCTGGCCTATGCCTGCGTGCCAGAGTTTGTCCTTTGAATCGTATCGGAGGTCGGTATCCACGGAGCGTATGCTCCCCTGGTAGAAATCGTATCGGAAATCGTTATTCAGCGTCAGGCGCGATGACGAGCGATAGCTTACTTCGCCGTAGAGGCTTGAGAAGTTGCGCCTCCTCGCGCCTATGAACGTGTCGGCGTAGAAGTCGTAGAACTGGCTGAACTTGACGGTGAGGAAGTCCATCCTCGGAGAAGGCGCTCCGTCTCTGTATTTCAGCACGAACCGGTTCGTGAGGGAATAGGCAATCATGTCGCGCCGCCCGTAAGTGTCGATGCCGTCGAAATCCGGAAAGTTTGTCCCGCCGCGCCTCAAAACGTAATCGTATGCGATGGCCGGGATGAACGTATGCCTCACGCCCTGCAATGGGCCGCTGTCGAAACGATAAAGCTTGTAAAGATCCGTCTGCGCCTTTATTCCCGCGCCGAAAAGTCCGCGCTCGTCGTCGTATTTCGGGGAATTATCGTCGGTCAGGTCGTATGCCGTCTCACGGTATCCGACCTTTGGCTCAAGGTCCAACCCGGAGAGATTTAAGTCGTATGATAGGCTCGGGAATGCGTCGAACCTCCCGCCGGAGACGCCTTTTACCTTATAGAAGTTTGTCGCGGCGGAGTCCAGGCTAAGGTAAAGCGGCTGGTTTAAAAGCTGCTTCTTGACAACGTTAAGGCCGGCCTCGGGCAAACGCTGGACTATCGCGTCGTTGTTCTGCGTAGGGTCGAGCCCTTCGGTGTACTGCCCGAAGAAATACCCCCTGCCCCAGTCCTGAAGGTCGTCGAGCCAGACGTTTGAGTCCAGCGTCCTCTGCGTCCTCTCGCGGGCGGTGTCGGTCAGGTCCCTGAAGAACTGTTTGTCGCTCAAGTTTATGTCCGCCCTCCCGGAGAGGTCCGACGTAAAGAGATCCTGATATTTCAGGGAGACGTTATACCTGTCGGAATGAATGATGCGGTCTCTCATGTAGTAGCCGTAAAGCCGAAGCGAGGTGTCCTTGTTCTGTGCGTAGCGTATCTCGTCGGCTACGCCGAGTCCCCGGAGGCTTCTGTAGTCGAGCGTAAGCGTGCTGTCGAAGTTGCCGACAGGCGCCCAGTAATAGCTCTCGACTATTCTCGCCCCGTCTTTAGTGCTGTATCCTCCCGACGGTATGAGAAATCCGCTCGTGCGTGGCTTCAGCATCGGAAGCCAGACATACGGCATGTAGAGCACCGGAACACCCTTGATATAAAAAACCGCCCCCTTTGCGAAGACGTCCTTATCCATCCGGACGTCGAGCGACCTGGCCCGCATATACCAGAACGGGCTTTTTGCATCGCAGGTGGTGAACTTCCCGTCCTTTATCACGTATTCCTGCTCCCCGACCTTCTCCAGGGGGTTCCCGCGGATATGATAATTGCCTTTTTTTACGAGTATGTTACCCTTCTCTATTACGCCGAGCTTCGTGTTGAAGTTTACCTTTATCACATCCGCGAAGACAATATTATCCGGCGAAACGAGCCATGCCTTGCCACTGGCCTCGGCATCCCCGGTCTTCTCGTTTAACGCAGCTTTCTCCGATGTCAGGGTATAGCCCTTCTGCGCAATCTTCACGTGTCCTTCGGCAAAATAGGTGTCGGTCTTCCGGTCGTACCGGAGACTGTCCGCCTGGATAGTAACCGGCTCTTTGACATTGGCTATGGATTTTATCGCGCCGCCGATATTATCTCCACCCGCGTAGGCATGCGAGACAGGAAAAACCGGCGCAAACATTATCATTGCCGTAAGGACGCACAGAATAAGTCTCATGCCTTAAGGAATTGCTCCCTCTTCGACAGCCATGCCTTCGCCTCTCCCACGACATACAGCGAGCCGGTAACCAGCACCATGTCGTCCGGCCCGGCCTCGGACAGCGCCTTCTCAAGCGCGCCCGGCACGTCGGCACAGACCGCCGTCTCGCTTTTGCCGCCGTCAAGATTCCGTGAAAGCTCACAGGCAGGGACGGCGCGGCTGTAGTCGGCCTGCGTGAATATCACCTTGTCCGCCAGAGGCATAAGACAAGCCGCCATGTCCCGGAAGTCTTTGTCCGCCAGAACCCCAAGGACAAGCAGAAGCCTCCCGTACCGGCCCGCGTAATATTTTTTTATCGCCGCCGAGAGTATTTTCGCCGAAGCGGCGTTGTGCGCCCCGTCCAGCACTACGAGCGGCCTCTGCGAGACCGTCTCCAGCCTCCCTTCCCACTCAACCGACGCAAAACCTTTTCTTATCGCGTCCTCCGGAACTGCCATGCCCGGTATAACCGAAAGCGCGCAAACGGCGGTGGCGGCGTTCCTTAGCTGATGCTCTCCGGCGAGCGGAACGTGAAGACCCGTTATATCGCCGCCCGGCCCCCGATAATCCAGTTCCTGGATAACATCGCCGTCTTTCCAACGATAGCCCGATGCGCTGTATCCAAAATCTCTGCCCATTACGTAGAGCGGGGCCTCCTTCTCGCGGCAGACGCCCCTGATGTAATCCAGCACCTCCGGCTTATTCTCCGACGTCACGAGCGGCACACCCGGCTTTATGATACCCGCCTTCTCGCGCGCTATCGCTTCTATGGTATCCCCCAGGTATTCCCTGTGCTCCAGTTCCACGTTGGTTATCACGGAGCACTCAGGCGTTATCACGTTTGTCGAATCGAGCCTGCCGCCCATCCCGACTTCAAGCACCACCGCCTCCGCGCCCTTGTCCCTGAAATAATCGAAGGCCATTGCGGTTGTAAACTCGAAGAAAGTCGGCTTCATCTCAGGCTCGTGGACATCCAGCAGCCGTTTCAGCCTGTCCGCAAGCGCCGCCACTTCCTCCCTGGATATTTCGTCCCCATCAACAGTCATCCTCTCCGTGAAGCTTACGAGATGCGGAGACGTATACAGGCCCGTCCGGTATCCAGCCGCCGTCAACGCTGACGCCGAAAGCGCCGACACCGAACCTTTCCCGTTCGTCCCGGTAACGTGCAGGAATTTCCTGCCCTTCTCCGGATGCCCAAGTATTTCGAGGAGCCTTTGCGTGTTCTCAAGGCCGAGCTTCGTCCCGAACTTCTGAAGGCCGAACAGGAAATCAACCGTCTGGTCGAAGTCCATCACTTCACGTTTCCTAAGAAGAAGGCAAGGATATTCACCAGCGTCTCCTTCAGGTGTTTCCTGTCGATAATCATGTCCACCTGCCCGTGTTCAAGCTGGAACTCCGCGCGCTGGAAACCCTCCGGGAGCTGTTTCTTTATCGTCTGCTCTATTACACGCGGCCCCGCGAAACCTATCAGGGACCTGGGTTCTGCGATTATGATGTCGCCAAGGCTCGAAAAACTCGCCGACACGCCGCCGAAGGTCGGGTCCGTAAGGACGGATATGAACGGGATTCCCTTTTCCCCCAGCCTCGCGACGGCGGCGGAGGTCTTAGCCATCTGCATAAGGGATACAAGTCCCTCCTGCATCCTGGCCCCGCCGGAAGACGAGAAAGTAATAAACGGTATGCCCTTCTCAAGGGAGTTCTCCGCCGCCAGGGCTATTTTCTCTCCGACGACGGAACCCATGCTCCCGCCCATGAACCCGAAATCGAGCACCGCCAGGGTGACGGGATAGCCGCCTATTCTCGTCTCGCCCGCGATTATGGCGTCCTTCAGGCCGGTCGCCTCCTGGGAACTCTTCAGCTTGTCCCTGTAGCGCACGGTGTCCTTGAACTCCAGGAAATCCTTCGGCGCCATGCCGGGGAACAGTTCCACAAAACTGCCTTCGTCGGCTATAAGGTCAAGACGCTCCTTCGCCGTTATCCTGAAGTGATAGTCGCACTTCGGACAGACCTTGAGGTTTCTGTCTATCTCTTTTTTGTAGACGATCTCCTTGCAGTTGTCGCATTTTACCCACAGACCCTCCGGTATCTTGACCTTCTTTTCCGGCTGCTGGGCCTTCGGGGCTTTTACTTTTTTGAACCAGGCCAATTAATTAAACTCCCCCATGAGGAGGTCTCCATACGTTTCCGGGCGCCTGTCGCCAAGGAAGTTCCAGAGTTCGCGCGCCTCGGATACGGTATCCGTGTCTATCTCCGCCATGACAATTGCGTCGCTCTTCCCGGTAGGTTCGATGGCAATCTCGCCGAAGGGGTTGGCCAGGAAGCTCTTGCCGTAGAAGCGCTGGCGCTCAGAGCCGCCCACACGGTTCACGCGGAAGACATATATCCCGTTCGCAATCGCCGCCGATGTTATCATCTTCTCCCATTTCGAGGCCGAGGCGAAGGCCGCAGCAGTCGGGGCCAGGACGACCTGCGCGCCCTTCAATGCCAGCGCCCGGAAGCCCTCCGGGAAGAACACGTCCCAGCAGAGCTGGACGCCGATTTTTCCGCATGCCGTGTCGAATACCGGAAAGCCGGTGTCTCCCGGCTGGAAATAAAACTTCTCTCGCCAGAGGGGTATGTCCGGGACGTGCGCCTTCCTGTATTTCCCGGCGATGCTCCCGTCGGCGTCGATTACAAAGGCGGTGTTATAATATTTCCCGCCGTATGATTTTTCAAACATGGGACAGACGAAGACGGCGCCGCCCTCCTTTGCAAGCTCTTTCATCTTCGATACCGCCTCTCCGTCCTCGCCCTCGGCGAGCGCAAAGGCGCCCTCGTCCGGGTTCGCCGGGAACCACGGCAGGTGAAAGAGCTGCTGGAACGCGACGAGTTTCGCCCCGTTCTCCAGGGCGTAGCGGGCCATTTCGGAGGCCTTCTTCAGGTTCTTCCCGGTATCGTCCGAGCAGGACATCTGTATCCCTGCGATTTTAAGTCTCATAATGTGATTCCTATATGCTGGTAATCCAATTGCAGATAGATGCTATCTGTGCTGAAACTGTTAGATTCGCAGCGCTTCTTAAAAAACCTTTTTCTAAATCGGACCAGATTTCTTTTGCCATTGAGTCTTGAATTGCTGCACCAATAAAAAACAATTCGGGCTTTAACCCTTTTCCCTTAAAGGCGTCTCGTATTCTGGACAAGGCCTTGGATGCGGTTTTCCAATGCTCGTCCGCTCCAGCAGGGTCAATACCGCCTTTTAATTCACCAAGGGCAACAAACAAGGAGGGTTGCTTTAAACATTCCAAACTATCTTCAAATTTGCAGGCTAAAAGGCAGAAATCTACATTCTTCCCGACTATAGGAACCTTGCAATTGTAAAGTATGGTTCTAAAATTCTTACCATTTTCCCAATTCAAGCCCTTTATGTAATATTCAATATCGGCTTCGTCTTTTGACCCCTTTAACCATTGCCCGGAACGTGAATCAAGCCAATTAAAAGGAATACCCGCTAAAGATAAACTTGCAATGACCGCTCTTGCCAGTTTTCTTTCCGCGAGGATTCCTCCAAAATTTCTCATCGAACCGCCAAGAGTATCTCCTCTCGTTATTAAAAATCTGAAAACCAGTTCTTCGACAAATGCAATACCGGCCGGTTCCAAATAATGGGCGATTAAATGCTTTATAGCTTCTTTTTTATCTTCTTCGTTTAAATGCTTTAAGGCCTTATCCGAGACACCGGCAGCTGCCAAAAGAGCGGGCTGTATCTTCTTCAATTGCAATAGCTCAACGGGATTATTGACTTTGGAAGCCAACGCCTTTAAAGACCTCGCTTCCTCGACGACGGGTGTTGACCGGCGTGTTTTCTCAAGGGCCAACATCACGAAACCCGCCCTTGTTTCATCATAGGTCGTTATTAAATCCTTATAACTCTTTAAATGCCGTTTACCGCTCAATTATTTTCCTCCACATGTAAATGCATTTTCTAAGAGGCGTCCTGCCGTGCTCTCCCATTTGCTGGCTGCTATTTCCTTTTTCCTGAGGAAGAATATATATCTTATCAACAGCAAACCCTATTTTTTCTGCTATTGCCGATAAAATAGTATCTACAGGTATTCCAATACCCGCATACCTGACATTATCATTAACCATAATCATAAATCCGTTCGGCTTTAAAATTCTATAACATTCAGAGATTACGCATGACATTTCATAAAAATAGCCGCTCACCATGCGAGGGATTCCGTTATTATTCAGGTTTCCTTTTTCTTTTTGCGAATTTAAGAATTCTGTGATTTTTCTTAACAGCTTAACTTCATCACAATATGCAATAGGCCTTTCCCAGTGCTCGTTTATTCTTAACAAATCCTTTGTTCTGTTCTCCACGGTACAGCTTATCATTGATTGTCTCAAATTAAGCATTGCTTGTTCATCATTACCTAATAGGGCAAGCTCCAAGGCATACGTCCTAGTATAATCGTACCTATTGCAGTAGGGCGGGGAAGTAATTATGGCATCATAGTGCCCGTCTGGTCGGCTCGGTAACTCCTCCAGACAAGAACCATTGGACAAATTTATTTTTCCTTTCGGGCCATTATATTGAAACAAATCGCTCTCTTTGTTGTCGCTTGCCAAATCGCTGATTATCTCGTCCAATTTCTGTGAAATGGCATAATCGAAATCCAGAATATTTCCCTTATCAAAAATTTTGGTTCCTTGCCTCCTTCCAGACCTATAATCCCACCGGAGATATTGCCCGTCTTTCCTTGTGTAGCTAATTGACTCTAAAATACAAAGCAAAACCAGAAAAAGAATCGCGCTAACTCTTTCATTTTCGTATTCCAATGCGCCTAAATAGAGCTCGATGCCATTCAACGTTTCTGGCGGATAAGCGCACTTGGTTATTCTTAGCTCGTTTAAAGGTTTTCTCTTTTCTCCTTTCAACCATTTTTTAGTTTTAACCCAGTTCTTCAGGATGTTTAAATCCTCGCTTTTTAAATCCTCAATGCTTAAACGGTCTTTGATTATCTCCTGACCTATTGGCAATAGCTCTATGCCATCGGCATCCAAACCCAACGAGCAGGCGGCAAACAGAGTAGTGCCGATACCGGCGAACGGGTCCAGGATTTTTCCTGAAATATCATTATTCAGGATAAGGCTCTCTATTAAAGAAGCCGAAAAAGCCTCCTTGTATTTAAACCACCGATAAAACGCGCGCGTCTTATTAGCCTGGAAGCTTACTATCTGACGGGAGAAATTATTTTCAACCTCGAACTTGGGCTGAAAGTACAAATATAGTTCATTCTCAAGGCGAGCTATATCTTCGACATAATTTTCTATCCTCTGCGGAACGGTCAGTTCAAATTTAGTCAAATTCATTAGTAATTCCCGAAAATTTAAACTACCCACATTTACCGCCCGTGACACTTCTTGTATTTTTTGCCGGAGCCGCAGGGGCAGGGGTCGTTTCGCCCAACTTTGTTCTCCGCCCGCACAGGCTTCTTCGGCTCGTCGCCCTGTTCGCCACGGTTCATAACAAGCTTTTGTGGACGCCGCCTCGTCTCGTGTTCCATCGCCTCCTGGCGCACCACCTGGACTGTCGAGAGCCTCTCCAGCGTGTCCATCTTTATGCGGTCCACCATCTCCATGAACATTTCAAAACCCTCTTTTTTATACGCCACAAGCGGGTCCTGCTGTCCGTAGCCGCGAAGGCCTATACCCTCTTTCAAGTGATCCATGTTCAGGAGGTGCTCTTTCCAGAGCGAGTCTATCATATCGAGAATCACGCGCTTCTCAAGCCACCTCAGGAACTCCGTCCCTGCGTCCTGTTCCTTCTTCTCGTACGCCTCCTTGAGAGTCGAGGCAAGGGATTCCTTCAGTTCTTCGATGCCGCTCACGGAACGGAGCTTTTCCGGGTCGAGCGTAACGGAGAAACTTTTCTTTACCGCGACCGCGAGGCCCTTCAGGTCCCACTCCTCGGCATATTTCCCCTGTTCGCAGAATGTATCGACAAGCCGGCTTGATACGTCCTCCATCATCTCAAGGACGTCCTGCTTCAGGTTGTCGCTTGCCAGTACCTGTTTGCGCTGCTCGTAGATGACGTTTCTCTGCGTGTTCATCACGTCGTCGTATTCGATGAGCTGTTTTCTGATGTCGAAGTTATGGCCCTCGACCTTCTTCTGGGCGTTCTCAATGGCCCTGCTGACCATCCTTGCCTCGATGGGCACGCCCTCTTCCATTCCGAGAGTGTTCATTATCTTGGCTATGCGCTCGGAGTTGAATATGCGGAGCAGGTCGTCTTCGAGAGAGAGGTAGAAGCGAGAGGAGCCCGGGTCTCCCTGGCGTCCGGAGCGGCCACGGAGCTGGTTGTCGATGCGCCTGGACTCGTGCCTCTCCGTGCCGATAATGTGCAGTCCTCCGGCCTCGACGACCTTCCTGTGGTCTTCGTCCGTTATGAGCTTCCATCTGTCCACCTCTGACTGCACTACGGAGGGATCAACCTCGTCGGGATTAATCCCCTTGCCCAGGAGTTCCTGCTTCGCGAGCATCTTCGGGTTTCCGCCAAGGAGTATGTCCGTGCCACGGCCCGCCATGTTCGTGGCGATGGTCACCTGGCCGGAGCGCCCGGCCTGGGATACAATCTCCGATTCCTTCTCGTGATATTTCGCGTTCAGGACGTTATGTTTAACTCCTTTTTTCTTCAGCAGGGACGAGATGTGCTCGGATTTCTCGACCGAGATGGTGCCGACAAGGACGGGCTGGCTTCGATTGTTGCAGTCGATAATGTCGTCTATGACCGCGTTGTATTTCTCTTTCGTGGTCTTGTAAATCTGGTCCGGGTTGTCCACCCTTACCATCGACTGGTTAGGCGGGATGACCATGACTTCCAGGTCGTATATCTTGGCGAACTCTCCGGCCTCCGTATCGGCGGTGCCCGTCATTCCGGCGAGCTTGTTGTACATCCTGAAGTAGTTCTGGAAGGTAATCGTAGCCAGGGTCTGGTTCTCGGCCTCTATTTTGACCCCTTCCTTGGCCTCCACTGCCTGATGGAGGCCGTCGCTCCAGCGCCTGCCCGGCATCAGCCTGCCGGTGAAGTCGTCCACGATTACGACCTCGCCGTCCTTCACGACATAGTCCACGTCCCTCTTATACATCGCGTGGGCGCGCAGAGCCTGGTTGACGTGATGGACAAGCTCGATGTTGGCCGGGTCGTAGAGGTTCGGCACTCCGAGCATCCGCTCCACCTTTTCGTTCCCGGATTCCGTGAGGGCGGCGGTCTTGGTCTTCTCCTCGATTGTATAATCCTCTTCCTTGTTCAGACGCGGGATTATCTCGTTGATGCGGTAGTAGAGGTCTGTCGATTCCTCGGACGGGCCGGAGATGATGAGCGGCGTCCTGGCCTCGTCTATCAGAATGCTGTCCACCTCGTCAACAATGGCGTAGTTCAGCTCCCTCTGGACGTAGTCCTTCAGGTCGAACTTCATGTTGTCCCGGAGGTAGTCGAAACCGAACTCGTTGTTGGTGCCGTAGGTGACGTCGCATGCGTACGCCTCCTGGCGCTCCTTGTCGTCGAGCTCGTGGACGATGACGCCGACCGTAAGCCCCAGGAAGCGGTATATCTCGCCCATCCACTGGGAGTCGCGCCTGGCCAGGTAGTCGTTCACGGTAACTACGTGTACTCCCTTGCCCTCCAGGGCGTTTAAGTATACCGGGAGCGTGGCGACGAGCGTCTTGCCTTCGCCGGTCTTCATCTCGGCGATCTTGCCTTCGTGAAGGCAGATGCCGCCGATAAGCTGGACGTCGAAGTGCCGCATCCCCAGGGTGCGCTTCGAGGCCTCGCGCACAACCGCGAACGCCTCGGGAAGGAGGTCGTCGAGCGTCCCGTTGTCGGCGAGGCGGTTTTTGAACTCGTCCGTCTTCGCCCTGAGGCCGGCGTCCGTAAGTTTTGCCGTCTCCGGCTCAAACGAGTTTACCCTGTCTACGAGCGGCTGCATCCTCTTAAGTTCGCGCTCGTTTTTCGTACCGACTATCTTGTGCAGTATTGTGGAAAACATGTTTTTATTTCTCTTGGCGTCCAGGATTAATTATGGTTTCAGTTTTCAATCAAATATTGAATTATACTATAAAAGCAGGCAATCTCCAAAGGTTATTTAAAGCCGACATGCGCCATCCCCCAAAATAACAAAACCCCGGCTGGTCGCCCTGCCGGGGTTTTTCTTTTTTTGGTATTTCGCCTTAAAGCTTCACTACGTTCTTTGCCTGGAGACCCTTGTCTCCCTGGGTTATCTCGAACTCGACGTCCTGACCCTCGTTAAGCGTCTTGAACCCTTCCTCCTGGATCTGCGAGAAATGCACGAAGACATCCTCGCCGTTGTCCTGCTCGATGAACCCGTAGCCCTTTGAGGCGTTAAACCACTTTACCTTTCCAGTAGCCATTCTTAAGACCCCTTTCAATGATGCCTTTTACATATCCGGAGAGCTCAGGCGCTCTCCCCCGCTTCAAGCTATATATATTTCATCGGGTTCACCGGGACTCCGTTGACCAGCACCTCGTAATGGAGATGCGGTCCGGTGGAATGCCCGGTATTTCCAATTGCGCCTATTACCTCGTCCTTACTGACGCGCTGCCCTTCCTGCACGTCTATTTTGGACAGGTGGCAATACATCGTCGCCATGCCGTATCCGTGCTGGAGCTTCACATAATTTCCGTAGCTCGACGAAAAGCCGGCGGCGGATACCGTGCCGTCCGCAGCCGCGTGGACCGGAGTGCCGACGTCGTTTGCTATGTCAAGCCCGCAATGGAACTCCGTCGTGCCGTAAATGGGGGAGTTGCGGTATCCGAACTTCGAGGTTATGAAGCCCCTCACCGGCCAGATGCTCGGAGTGCAGGCCATGATGGAGTTCCTCTGCTCGAAGTAGCTCATCAGCTTCTTTATCCTGGCCTCTTCTGAAGAGGCGTCGGATTTCAGGCCGTTAAGCTCCTGGGAGACCTGGGCGGCTGCCTCGTCCTCATCCTTCCTGCCGAATTCCCGGAGGCTTACCGCGCCGATCTCGGACGATCCGCCCGTCCCCTTTACGCCGAAGCTTTTTCCGGCAACATTGCCCGCGATGGAGCTCAAACGGTCGGACAGCTCCTTTATCCTGGCCATCCGGCTCTTCATGTCCACGACGGAGGCCGCCATTTTCATAAGCTGGGCGTGCTGGGACGACGCCTCTCTCCGGAGATAGTCGAGTTCGATTACCTTCGACGCCATATTTAGATACTGCCCGAACATGCCGGTGGAAAGCATGACAAGGACGACCGCGGCAATCAGGGAGTTCCTGAGCAGGGATTTGGATATGCTGAACTTTCGGACCCTGGAATTCGGTCCTGGCAGGATGACGATGGTGAAGTACTCTTTCTTCCCGGCGCTTGCCGCCTGCCTGTAAAGAACGTACTTCTCCTTCAGCCGTCGTAACAGAAAAATCCCCCCTTTCGAATCGAAAAACTCGCCGTTTTTCTACCACAGAGGGATTAGTATGTCAAGGATTTTTTACCCCGGTTAAAATGCAGATTTGACACTCGCCGGCTTTTTTCACGCATCTTTCCTTCGCCAGGCGCACGATAAGCGCATGGTATTCGTTGTATAATTTCACATCCTCCGGCAGGGAATCCATAAAGAATTTCTGCACTTCGTGATAGTCGCAGTCCGGCGGGAAAAAGCCGTGCCGGGAGAAAATCCGCTTCGTATACGCGTCCACGACGAATACCGGCATCTCAAGGGCGTAGAGCATTATGGAATCCGCCGTCTCCGGGCCGATACCGCTCACCGAGAGGAGTTCACGCCGGATTTGCGCAGGATCGCGCTTACGCATTTTTCCCGTTTTTCCGCCGTAACTTTCAATAAAATATTTAATAAACGACTTTAACCTTTTCGCCTTGATATTGAAGTAGCCCGACGGTTTTATAAGCTCGGCAAGCCTGTCCTCCGGCATGGCGTCAATGGCCTCAGGAGACAGCGAATCCGACCGCTTTAAATTGCTTATAGCCTTCTCGACATTCGTCCAGCTCGTGTTCTGCGTCAATATCGCGCCCACCATCACCTCGAACGGCGTATCCCCAGGCCACCAGCGCTGCGGGCCGTATTCTTTGAGGAGGGTGTTAAAAATATCGCGAAGCTCCTTACTGAATGCAGATTCTTCACTTCGCTCAGAATGACAATCCTTAACCCCTCGCCCTACGGGAGAGGGGCAGGGGGTGAGGGCTTCTTTTCTTACCTTGTTCACCAGTATATGCGCCATTCTCGTCGGTTCCGGAAGGCGGTATTTGGTGCAGCATTCAAGGGCTATTTCGCAGGCCCTGTCCAGGCTTACCATATGCCCTGCGGACACGAATACGGGCTTCACCTTCTCCTTCGTCCGAAGCGCGCGCCCGACCTCGGCGCCTTTATAGAAAAGCGGCGATTTTGATCCGCGCCTTGTCCCCGGCTCCTTGAATTCGCCCACCAGGACGGTCTTTGCACAGCCGACGGTCGGGATGCCGGTCAGGACGCCAATGTGGGACGCGATGCCGAAGCCGCGCGGATGGGCGATACCGTGTCCGTCTATCAATATCACGTCCGGCCTGTTTTTCAGTTTCTTAAGCGCACGCAGGATTATCGGACCCTCGCGGAATGCCAGCAGGCCGGGGATATACGGAAACGGCGCCTTTCCGGAGGCATTGGCTTCCTCGATTGTCTCCATCTCCGGGAACTTCAGAACCACCGCCGCGGCGTGGAAATTATCGCTTCCCTTGTCGTAAGATACGTCCGCGCCGGCCACAAGCCGGACGCCGCCTGTTTTGTCTTCAAGGATAAGCCGCTCCTTCAGTCGTTCCTGTATGCGGACGGCGTCTTTGTAGCTTTTCGGTCTTCGGGGGTGTTTTAAGACGGGTTCAACCAAGGCGGATATTTTCCGCTATCCAGTCAAGATATGGCTTTGAGCCTTCGGATATTTCAAGGGCGATAATCTCCGGCACCTCGTAGGGGTGCATGGAGCGGACTCTTTTTTCAAGTTCCCGGAATTTTTCGGATGCGGTCTTGATTACAAGAAGGCACTCCCGCTCGTCGCAAATCTCTCCCTTCCACCTGTAAATGGAGCGCACGGCCCCGACGATATTAGCGCAGGCCGCGAGCCGCTCCTCCACGAGCGTCCGGCCAATCATGGCCGCGTTTTCTTCGTCGGGCGCGGTAACGAGCACGACCATCTTTTCAGTCATCGCATTTAAGGCCCGTAAAGCTCAGCTCTTTCCCGCCTGAGGGTTTTCCTTCTTTCTCTTTCAGATACGGAGACAGCTCGCTCTTTAATATCGCCTTTATAAAATCCGGGGTGTCGTCCGGCTGGCGGAAGGCAATCGGCGGGCTCATCTTCTTTACGTTCATCGTGTCCGCCTCTTCCCCGGCTATGCATATCACCCACCAGGAATATTCCTCCGCCGTGTTATAAAACGTATGCCTTTCCTCGTTGTTCAGCCCGGTGAGCAGCTTCCTGTAATATTTCCCGGACACGCAGTTGAGCCTCTCGGCGCCGGCGAGCATGAACATACCCGGAAGAAGGCCGGGGTGATGCCCGATGCCTTCGGCGAACTTCTCCCTGTTCTGCAAAATATACTTCCCAAGGGCGGCGCGTATCTTGGCCTCCCGGCCGAGTCTGCCGATTACATAAGCCGAATACTCCCGCATGAAAAGCGGATGTTCTATCGTCCCGCCCTGGGCATTGGACAGCGCCGGAAAAAACAGAACCGACAGAACAAAAATAATGCCCGTAATCTTTTTCATGGCTATTGTTCCCTTATCTCCGCGCCGAGGCGGTCTTTAAGGGCGTCCATTATTTTTTTATGCACGAGGTTTACCTCCTCGTCCGTAAGCGTCTTCGCCAGGGAGCGGTAGGTAACGGTATACGCCAGACTTTTTTTGCCTTCGGGTATCGGCGCGCCCTCGTAATAATCGAAAAGCCTCACGTCCTCGACAAGGGCCAGCTTCAGCGATTCCATGGTCTTCATAACGGAAAACGATGTCACGTCCGCCGGGACGATGACGGCAATGTCGCGCTCCACGGCGGGATACCTCGGAAGAGCCGTGTACGACGGCAATTCCTGCGCGGCCTCGGTTATGGACTGGAAGTCCAGCTCGAACACGTATACCTCGGACGGGATGTCCCATCTCAGGGCGACGTCCGGGTGAACCTGGCCGATATACCCCGCCGGGCTTCCGCCCACAAGGAGCCTCGCCGCCTTGCCCGGATGCAGGAACGGCGCGTCCTCAAGGGCGGCGAATACCGCGTTTGCAGCCTTCAGGGCATCCAAAAGCTGCTCTACCGCGCCCTTCATGTCGTAGAAATCCGTCTCCCTGCCGCCTGCCTCCCAGGGCGATGCGGCCCGCACGCCGCACGCAAGCCCGCCGATCTTAAGCGGCTCGTTCGGAAGCCCCGGCCCGGCATGCAGGAACACGCGCGAAAGCTCGAAGATCCTTAAATCCCTGACGCCACGGCTCAGATTCAGGGAGAGGTTATCAAGAAGGCTCGGAAGAAGCGTCGTGCGCATGACGGACTGCTCGACTGATAGCGGGTTTTGCAGGGTTACGGTCTTTCTCCTGAAGTCGTCTTCCGGCAGACCGAGGCGGTAGAAATCTCCCGGATCCATGAAGCTATAGTTTACCACTTCATAAAACCCGCAGTCCTGCATCGCCTCCCTGGCCCGCCCGGAGGCTGCAAGCGCCGTGTCCGGCTCCCGCGCAGCAACTGCCCGCGCAGGCATGGAGCTTCTTATCTTGGCGTAGCCGTGGACTCTCGCCGCCTCCTCGATGAAGTCTATCTCGCGCGTCAGGTCCGGCCTGAACGCCGGCGCCTGGAGGAGAAGAGAGTCCGGCCCTTCCTCGTGTATTTTTATCTGGAGCCGCTTCATTATGTCGGCTATCTCGTCTTTTTCGAGGTCCGCCCCAAGCACGGCGTTCACCCTCGGCACGCGGAGCATCACCGCCGGCATCCTCAGCGGGGTTGGATATTCGTCGATCCTGCCCGTCGCGACGGCCCCGCCCGCAAGCTCGGCTATCATGGACGCCGCCCTGTCGAGGGCCTTTACGACGCCTTCAGGGTCCGCGCCCCTCTCGAAACGGTGGGACGCCTCCGTATGCAGGCCGAGCTTCCGGGAGGTCTTCCGGACGCAGGATGGATTGAAATACGCCGATTCGAGGAATATGTCCGTCGTTTCACCGGAGACCTCGGAGTTCTGTCCTCCCATCACCCCCGCGAGCGCGACAGGTCTGTCGGCGTCGCAGATAAGGAGCATGTCCTTAGAGAGCATCCTCTCGACGCCGTCGAGCGTAGTGAAGACCTCTCCATCCGACGCCCGGCGGACGATTATCTCCTGACCCGCGAGGAACTGGTAGTCGAAGGCGTGGAGCGGCTGCCCCATCTCCATCATCACGTAGTTAGTCGCGTCCACGACGTTATTTATGCTCCGCACCCCGACGGCCCGAAGCCGCCTCTGCATCCACACCGGAGACGGCCCGACCTTCAGGCCCGCAACGAGCCTCCCGGCATAGCGCGGACAGAGCTCCGTATCTTCCACCGTTACCTTCATCCGCCCGGCTATCTTCGCGCCGTGCTCGCTTAATTTGAACTTCGGCTGCCTGAGGGCCGCGCGCGTCAGGGCCGCCGCCTCCCGCGCAATGCCTGCCGTGCTGAGGCAGTCCGGGCGGTTCGGCGTCACGTTTATCTCCATCGCCCAGTCGTCAAGGCCGATCGCCTTTACAATGTCCTCGCCCACGGGCGCATCCTCCGGGAGTATCATAAGCCCTGATGACTCCCTGGCCAGCCCAAGCTCCTTCTCCGAGCACAGCATACCGAAGGACATTACGCCCCGAAGTTTCGCCTTCTCTATCTTCATTCCGCCGGGGAGGCTCGATCCTGCCTGCGCCAGAGGGACCTTGTCCCCCGCCTTCATATTCTTTGCGCCGCAGACGATGGGCAGAATCTCCTTCCCGTTGTCCACCTCGCAGAGCGTAAGCTTGTCGGCGTTCGGGTGCGGATTTATGGACACAATCCTGCCCACGACAACGCCGCTTATGCCCTCGCCCAGGTATTCCAGGCCCTCGACCTCCAGCCCGGCCATCGTCAGCCTGTCGGATACCTGCTGCACAGTCAGGTCCGTCTCAACGTATTCCTTCAGCCAGTTAAAGCTTATGCGCAATTTCGGCCCGTCCTTGTCAGTATGGCTTTATGGATTTCTCTTTCAGGAAGCCTTCCATGTCTTTCTTTATCCTGTCCGAAAACCCTATCATGTCCATCGGCACGACGCCGGTCTTCAAGACTCCCTTCGGCGTGGCGTAATCCACCAGGAAGAATTCCCTCTTGCGTCCCTTCTTGCCCGGCACCGCCCTGAACCCCGCCTTGCCCGCCCTGTCCCAGGTGCATTTGTCCCTCTTCCAGGGGTTTATGCCGTAGACGGTAAAGTCCTTTTCGTTCCACTCGAACACCGGGAACTTCCAGAAGCGGTAGACCGCGAGAATGACGATTATATTCAGGACATAAAGAAGCGCGAGAGGCGCTAACGTCGAAGGCCCCTGGAACCTCTTCAGCAGATAGCCCAGGACGACGTCCGCCCCGATGCAATAAAGAATGACCTCGTTCATCCTCTTCTGGGAGAGGAACATCCGTCCGCCCTTCATCAGAACTGCCTTAAAAAACGCATGTCGTTTTCGTAGAAGAGGCGTATGTCGTCGATGCCGTATTTGAGCATCGTTATGCGCTCCATGCCCAGCCCGAAGGCGAATCCCGTAAACTCATCGGGGTCGTATCCGACGGCCCGGAAGACCTCCGGGTCTACCATCCCCGCTCCGAGTATCTCGAGCCAGCCGGTGCTCTTGCACACCCGGCAGCCCTTCCCGCCGCATATCACGCATCTTATGTCCACCTCCGCCGAAGGCTCCGTGAACGGGAAAAAGCTCGGCCTGAAGCGCGTCGCCGTGCCCTGGCCGAACATCTTCGAGATGAACGTCTCAAGCACGCCCTTTAAGTGAGAGAAATTTATATGACTGTCCACCATCAGCCCTTCCACCTGGTGGAACATCGGCGTATGGGAGACGTCCGCGTCGCAGCGATAGACCTTCCCCGGCGCTATTATCTGCACAGGCGGGCGGCAGGACTTCATCGTCCGCACCTGAACCGGAGAGGTATGCGTGCGCAGGACGACCTCGTCGGACACGTAGAACGTGTCCTGCATGTCGCGCGCGGGGTGGTCCCTGGGCATGTTCAGCGTCTCGAAGTTATAGTAATCGAGTTCCACCTCCGGCCCTTCGGCGACGGAGAAACCCATCTCCCGGAATATCTCCACAACCTCCCGCGTAACGGTCGTTATGGGATGCGGCCTGCCCACGCCCGGCCTCCTGCCCGGCATCGTAACGTCGATCCTCTGCGCGGCAAGTGTCTGCGCGCGCTCGGATGCGGCAAGCTCCTCGCCCCTGGCCTTGAGAGCGGTTTCGTAACGGGCCGCCGCTTCGTTTAGGAGGCGTCCCGCTTCTTTTTTGTCTTCCGGCGCCTCCTGCGGGATTTTCTTTCGGAGCAGGGAGATTATCCCCTTCTTGCCGAAAAGCTCCAACTCTATGGCCTTCAGGTCGTCCGTAGTGCGCGCGAGGCTGATAATCGCGTCTTCCGCGCCGAGCTGTGCCGAGAGCTCCGGTATCAGCTCCGTGAGCTTCCCCGCGCCCTCCAGGCCCGCCTTGATGTCCCTTGCACTCTTTAAGAACCGCGTGAGCGGCATATCGCTCCTGTTCGATTTATTGTAGGGGGTCGATTTATCGAACCCACCTGCGGGCGCAATAAATTGCGCCCCTACAAAATTTTATTATTAAATCTTGTGATTATATAGCAACGCCGCAGGATTTTCAATAACGAATCGGAACGTCATTCTGAGGCAGCCGCCGAAGAATCCGCATTTCCCCTCGCCCTTTCATGGGAGAGGGTGGCGCAGGTTTCGCGCCGGGAGAGGGTTCGCCGTCATTCCGAGCGAAGCGAAGAATCTAAAGTTGATTGTCGAGGTCGGGTATAGGAGCGACATACAAAATTCGCCCCCCAATTGTTCCATTCGTCGGCGTCCGATTGGTGAAGTTCATTCTCGGTAGCCTCTATTATTAACCGCGATAACTCTTTATTCCAGCACGATTATTTACAAAAAAATTAAATTTCTTCTCCGGTATGAAAAACACGGCCAAAAACGGCCTCTGCGGGCGGGTTTCGGGGCGGAAAACGGGTGCGGGGACGGGATACGTTATTACTGGAAAATGGGGGATTACCCTTGTTTATCGCGGAGTTACACGCCACATAAACAATCGTTTATTTGGCGGAGACGATTTTGTAACCCATTGAAAAACAAGGGTTCTATTCCCCGGATTTCGCCGATTTCGAGGTATATAAACAGATTTTTATCTTACCGCCGAAATCGCCCTCTGCCGCAGGACTTCGTAGAGCATAACCCCAGCCGCCACCGAGACATTCAGCGCCGAGACCTTGCCGAGCATCGGGAGCGACACGAGCATATCGCAGGAATTCCTGATAACGGGCCTTATCCCCGCCCCCTCGCCGCCCAGGACAAGGGCAAGCGGCACCGTCAGGTCGGGTCTGTTGTAGACTTCGGT
>JAJYGS010000055.1 GCA_021785055.1 Nitrospirota bacterium
CTGATGGCTATCCTGCCGGCCATCTCTTCCGGCGAGATGGGTATCTCGCTTACGTTCATGGATTCGAGCTTTTTGATCGCGGCCTTGGTAATCTTGTTGCCTTTCCTGACGACGACTTCCTTGCCGTCGATAGTTATATCGCTAACCGCCTTCCATCCGGCCAGTATCTCTGCGTCTATTTTGCGCACGAAACCGTTCTTTACCGCGCGCACCTTCTCGACCGGGTAGTAGTAACGGAGCAGTTCCTCGTTTGAATAACCAAGGGCCTTAAGGAGTATCGTAGCCGGAATTTTTCTTCTGCGGTCTATCCGGACGTAAAGCAGGTCCTTGATGTCGAACTCGAAATCGAGCCAGGAACCCCGGTACGGGATTATCCTGGCGGAGTAAAGTATCTTGCCGGAGGAGTGCGTCTTGCCCTTGTCGTGCGTGAAGAACGCGCCGGGGGAACGATGGAGCTGGCTAACCACCACCCTCTCCGTCCCGTTTATGATGAACGTGCCGTTCTCCGTCATAAGCGGGAGCTCTCCCAGGTAAATATCCGCGCCTTCCTCCTTGGCGTATTTGAGACGCCTGGTGCCGGTCTCTTCGTCCTTCTCCCAGGCGGCCAGGCGCACCTTTATCTTAAGAGGCGCCGCGAATGTCGTGCCCCTCTGCAGGCACTCCCGCACCGAAAACTTCGGGTCGCCAATAGAATATTCCACAAATTCAATCGTGAACGTCTCGTTGAAGTCTGCGATAGGGAAGATGGAATTGAAAGCAGCCTGAAGCCCGATATTCCTCCTCTCAGCTGGAACCGTGTCCTGCTGAAGGAAGCGGTAATACGAACTTTTCTGAATGTCGATAAGGTCGGGGATGTCCATTATCGCGGGTATTTTCGCGAAGTCCCTTCTCTCTTCTCGCATTTTGGAATAGGCCATCTGCTCTCCTTGGATTTTAGCTTATGCCCCCTCGTTTCAGGGAGCTGTTTTTACTTATGCTATAAGACGCAAAAAGCCGCCGGTCCTCCGGGCCCCATGAGAGGGCGGAGGACCGACAGCCGGAAATCGCGCCTATTTTACCTCTACGGAAGCGCCCTGCTCTTCGAGCTTTGCCTTTATAGTCGCCGCCTCTTCCTTTGAGACGCCTCCCTTTACTTCCTTCGGGGCGCCGTCCACCAGGTCCTTCGCCTCCTTGAGGCCAAGCCCGGTCAGCTCGCGCACGACCTTGATAACCTGGATTTTCTTGTCGCCGGCCGAGGTGAGGATAACGTCGAAAGCCGTCTTCTCCTCTGCGGCGGCCGGGGCGGCTCCGCCCGCCGGAGCGGCGGCAACCGCTACCGGAGCGGCGGCTGTTACGCCGTAGCGCTCCTCAAACTCCTTGATGAACTCGCTCATCTGGAGAATCGTCATGTTATCGATAAACGTGAATACCTGGTCTTTTGTAACGTCTGCCATTTTTATCTCTCCTGTATCCGACTTGAAAATTTAATTGTCGCTGCCCGATTCGTCGGGCGTTTTCAATTTACGCCTTCTGCTCTTTCAGCGCGGCCAGCGCATAGCCGAGCCTTGCAACCGTCGCGTTCAAGAGCCTTGCCATCTTTGAAGCCGGCGCCTGGAATCCCGCGGCCATCTGCGAAAGAAGCTGTTCCCTGGAAGGAAGAGACGCTATAGCCTTAAGCTCTTTCTCGTTTGCAAGGGATCCCTCGATTATGCCTATCTTTACCTTCAGTTTCCCGTTCTTCTTGGCAAATTCCGTGACGGCCTTTGCCGGCGCGACCGGGTCTCCGAAGCCGAGCACAAGGCCGGTCGGGCCCTGCATATAGTCGTTAAGCTTCTGCGCGGAAGTCCCGGCAGCAGCGCGTATCGCCAGGGTGTTTTTCACGACCCTGTACTCAAGCCGGCTCTTGCGAAGCTCGTTTCTGAGATCCGTAATCTCGGCCACCGTAAGGCCCTTGTACTCCGTTACAATGGCGGCCTTCGCGGCTTCGAATTTACCGTGAAGTTCGTCTATCAGCTCTTGCTTTTCGTTCTTATTCAAACCTTAAACCCCCTTTCCAAGTCGTAGACAGGGGATCGTGTTTCGTCTTCGTGTTTCGCGTTCGCCGAAATCCTTCACGAACACGCCCTGACGAATAACGAGCACGTCTTTTTAATTTACCCTCTCGTCTCGGCGGGACGGCCAATTCGGCCAATTAAGGGACGGAATAAAACCCGTGAGTTGTGTTCGTGTTACACGAACACGAACAACGAATAATGAACGCGGATTTTACTTTTCGCCCCTCCTGCTGTCTTCGACTCCTTAGTCAAACCGCCCTTAGAAAGCGGGACGGAAATTTAATTATCCCATCGCCTCCGTGGCAACGGCGACGTCGATCTTTATTCCAGGCCCCATCGTCGAGGACACTACAATCTTCTTCATGTAGCGGCCCTTGGATGTGGCGGGTTTTGCCTTCATCAGCGCCTCAAGCACCACCGCCGCGTTCTCGGCAAGCTTGGCCGCCGCGAACGAAACCTTCCCGACCGGGACATGTACGATGCCTGCCTTCTCGACCCTGTATTCCACCTTCCCGGCCTTTATCTCCTTTACCGCCTTGCCTATGTCCATCGTGACCGTGCCGACCTTCGGGTTCGGCATAAGCCCTCTGGGGCCGAGGAGCTTGCCGAGCTTGCCGACGGAACCCATCATGTCAGGCGTGGCCACGACCCTGTCGAAGTCCATCCAGCCGCCCTGGACCTTTGCGATCATGTCGTCGGCTCCCGCAAAATCCGCGCCGGCCTCTGTCGCCTCTCTTTCCTTTTCGCCTTTTGCAAAAGCCAGTACCCTGACCGTCCTGCCCGTCCCGTTGGGAAGGCTTACGGAGCCTCTGACCATCTGGTCGGAGCGTTTCGGGTCTACTCCGAGGACTACGGCAAGGTCTACGGACTCGTCGAATTTCACGAACGCGCATTCCTTGACGAGAGCCATCGCCTCCTCAATTGTATGCTGCTTCGACTTGTCAACCTTCGCCTGGCTCGCCTTCAGCTTTTTCTGTTTCATGCACGTCTCCTTGTCGAACGGGAAAAGGCCGTGATTCGCGTTCGTGAAAACCGAACCCGACTGCGCCTGCCCCACGTTCTCCCGCCGGTATTGAATATCCCTGGACGGCGGTTGTTTCCAGAGATGACGGGCGCAATGAATTGCGCCCCTACTCCCCTCGCCCTCCGGGAGAGGAGGGGCAGGGGGTGAGGGCCCCCTACGCCGTAACTTCTATCCCCATGCTGCGGGCCGTGCCCTTGATTGTATTTATCGCGCCGTCTATGTCGACGGCGTTCAAATCCGGGAGCTTCGTCTGGGCAATCTCCCGCACCTGCGCCTCCGTAACCTTCCCTACCTTGTCTTTGTTCGGGACGCCGGAGCCTTTCACAATCCCCGCGGCCTTCTTTATAAGCTCGGAGGCGGGCGGCGTCTTCAGGACGAACGTGAACGTCCTGTCGCTGTAGATGGTTATCACAACCGGGACGACCTGGCCGGCCATCTCCTGCGTCTGGGCGTTATATGCCTTGCAGAACTCCATGATGTTCACGCCGTGCTGGCCGAGGGCCGGGCCGACGGGCGGAGCGGGATTCGCCTTCCCCGCCGGTATCTGGAGCTTTACGTATCCGGTTATCTCTTTCTTTGGCATTTTTAGGACTCCTTATTATAAATAAATTGCTATTTATCTATTTTAGCACGGCCCCCGCCGGCAGAAGCGTGTCCTTTTAAATTCCAGGACGCCGCGGGGATACCGGGATTTTACGCCTTCTCCACCTGCAGGAAGTCAAGCTCCACCGGAGTCGCGCGCCCGAAGATGGACACCATGACCTTGAGTTTCCCCTGGTCAAGGTTGACCTCCTCCACAGTGCCGGTGAAACTGATGAACGGGCCGTCAACTATCCTGACGGAATCGCCGTGGCTGTATGCAGCCTCGCGCTTCGCTGGGGCCGCGCCTTCCTCCATCTGGGTGCGGATAAGCCCGACCTCTTCCTCGGTTATGGGAGACGGCTTCTGCTTGTCGCCAACGAAACCCGTCACCTTCGGGGTATCCTTCACGAGGTGCCATGTGGCGTCGTCGAGATCCATCTGGACCAGTATGTATCCGGGAAAGAATTTCCTTGTAGAGGTGCGCTTCTTCCCGTTTCTTAGCTCCACCACGTCCTCCGTGGGCACAAGTATCTGGCTTATACTGTCCTGGAGGCCCAGAGACTTCGCGCGCTCCTCTATACTCGACTTTACCTTGCCCTCGAAACCCGAGTAGGTATGCACCACATACCATTCCTTGGTCATCTTCTCTCCCAAATATAGTATGGCCCTTTTAGCCCGTCTGAACTACATCGGCCTCAACGGACGCGGCAAACCGCGCCGCTACAGATTCCAAAGGCCCATCCGGCCCTTTGTCAAACCCCGCCCGAGGCTCGCTTCAGCGCATCACCAGGGACGACATCAGATTGGACAGCCCCACGTCTACCGCCCCGAGAAACAACGACAAGAATATTACCGCCACTATTACGGCGATCGTGGAACTGATAATCTCGTTCCTCGGCGGAAAGACAACCTTGGAAAGCTCGTTCTTGGATTCCTTGAGGAACTCTATCGCCTGGTTGAACATCTTTTTCCCCCGACGCCCTTGGCGGCATACCCTGCGCCGCTTTTCTTAAGAATGGCAGGCCAGGAGGGATTCGAACCCCCAACACCCGGATTTGGAGTCCGGCGCTCTAACCGTTAGAGCTACTGGCCTGCAAGGCCTTAAGCCTTCGTTTCCTTGTGCACCGTATGGCTTCTGCAATGCTTGCAGTATTTCTTCAGCTCAAGCTTCTCCGTGGTGTTCTTCTTGTTCTTCATCGTGGAGTAGTTGCGCTGCTTGCACGTCTGGCACGTAAGCAATATTATGTCACGCATGATAAAAGCCCCCTCACTCTATTATATCCGCAACGACGCCGGCGCCGACGGTTCTGCCGCCTTCGCGTATGGCGAAGCGGAGCTCCTTCTCGCACGCTATCGGCGTGATAAGATCCACTTCCATCGAAAC
>JAJYGS010000066.1 GCA_021785055.1 Nitrospirota bacterium
GTGGATTACCAGAAGCAGAAGGACGAACTGGACAAGGGCGTAGACCTGCTGGTCGGCACTCCCGGCAGGCTTATAGACTACTTCAAGCAGAAACACCTCTCGCTCAAATATATCGAGACCGTCGTCGTGGACGAGGCGGATCGAATGTTCGACATGGGCTTCATCGCCGACATCCGCTACATGCTAAGGCGCATGCCTCCGTTCGACAAAAGGCAGGCGATGCTCTTCTCCGCGACTCTTAGTTTCCGGGTAATGGAGCTCGCATACGAGCACATGAATAATCCCGTCAAAATCGAGATAAGCCCGGAGCAGGTGACTGTGGAGAATGTGGAGCAGTCCCTCTTCCACGTCGGGCGGCAGGAGAAGTTCAGTTTACTTCTGGGCCTGCTGAAAAAGGAAGCGCCCCCCCGTTCCATGATGTTCGTGAACACTAAGCGGGAGGCCGAAAAGCTCGTCGAACGGCTGAACCGTAACGGCTATCCCGCGAACATGATCTCAGGCGACATTCCGCAGAAAAAGCGACTCCGTATACTTAACGAATTCAAGGCCGGTCAGCTCCCGATACTCATCGGCACGGACGTGGCCTCGCGCGGGCTGCACATCGAGGGCGTAACGCACGTATTTAACTACGACCTCCCGCAGGACCCCGAGGACTACGTCCACAGGATAGGCCGTACCGCCCGCGCGGGCGCGACGGGCAAGGCATACTCCTTCGCCGACGAGCAGTACGTCTTCGGCCTGGAGCCTATAGAAAAATATATAGGGATGAAGATCCCCGTCGCCTGGCCGGACGAAGACATGTTCGCGGTCGAGAAGAGGCGCACGCCGGAGGAAAAAAGGGCCGCGGAGGAGCGCGACCGGCAAAGGCGCGAGGAGCGCGCGAGCCTGGAAGCCAGAAGGGGCGGACGTGGCGGAAGGGGCGGCGCGGGCGGAAGGAGCGGAGGGATGAAAAGTCGGGGGCCGGAAGGCGGTCGACCGCCCAGGCCACCCGGAAAAATGCCTGCAAAGTCTGAGGCGGCACATGCCGCTTTGCAGCCGCAACAGGGAAGCAACTCCGGCACCCCCGCCGACCCGGAAAAGAAGCGCAGAAGGCGAAGACATAAGAAGCCCCCGGAAGCGGGAGGGGCGCAATGAAAGCCGTCGTCCTGCTCTCAGGCGGCCTGGACTCCGCGACGACTCTCGCGTATGCGACCTCCAAGGGCTTTGAGTGCCATGCCGTAACGTTCGATTACGGGCAGAGGCACAAAATAGAAATCAAGGCCGCGAGGAAGGTCGCAAAGGCCCTCGGCGCGAAAGAGCATATCGTGGTAAAAATAGACCTCCGGAAATTCGGCGGCTCCGCGCTGACGTCCGATACGCCGGTGCCGAAGGGCCGAAAGGCCAAAGAAATCGGCTCCGGAATCCCCGTCACTTACGTCCCGGCAAGAAACACCGTATTCCTCTCCCTCGCGCTCGCATTCGCGGAGACTCTGGGCGCGCACGACATATTCATCGGCATAAACGCACTCGATTATTCCGGATACCCGGACTGCCGCCCGGAGTTCATACGCGCGTTCGAAAGGACGGCGAATCTGGCGACAAAGGCGGGCGTAGAAGGGGCGAAATTTAAAATCCTCGCGCCGCTGATTAAGATGACAAAGGCGGAGATAATAAGGCTGGGGAGAAAGCTCGGCGTGGACTATTCCCTCACGCATTCCTGCTACGACCCGGCGCCGGACGGCACGCCCTGCGGAAAGTGCGATTCCTGTCTTCTCCGGGAAAAAGGGTTTAAAGAGGCTTAGAGAAAGAGTCTCGGCGCTTTGCCATGTGTCTTTTGATTTTTCGGAAAGGTTTTGTCAGACGCCTGATCATGTCGTTGATTACCGGATAATTTCTTTTCCGGCATTCCGATTCTATTATTTTCAGCATCTCCAGCCGCGATTTGTCAATCCCCCTGCCTCTTCTCCCCAGCGTTATAAAAAACTCGTAGCCCTCGGTGGGCGAGAAACTTATCTCCTGAAACGGGAGCAGCCCCAGAGAAAAGAGGTCTTGTATCATTAGTCTGAACGAATGCGGCGTAAAGCACCAGGCATGACAGTCTGCATACGCCGCTTCCCTGGCCGACGACATACGTCGGGCGGTATCTTCCAGCGAATAAACAAAGCTGTATTCGCCCGAAATACACGAATCCCATCCGAGTCTGCCCGCTCTGGCCACCTTGTTCATGGTATATTCCGCTACCGTGCCGGGAGTATGAACCCGATTATGGTGGTAATGGCTGTCTATGACCTTCGAGAGTCCCGTAAGGGGCCGGAAATAATCGAAGCAGAAGCGCTTGTCGGGTATTACAAGACACAAAACGCCGTCATCCTTCAATACGGCGTCGCAGTCATTGAAAAACCCGATGAGGTCGGGCGTGTGTTCAACCAGGTGCGAGGCTATAATCCAGTCGTAATACTTGTTTTTGCCGGTCAGCTCGGCATAACTTTCGCCCCTCCATATGAAATCGACTTCCTCGATGTTCCCGGCTTTGGCAGGGTCTTTTTTGCAGATATCGACCATCTGCTCGCGGCTTAAGACATCGATTACCGTAACATTGTACCCTTCCCTTTTGGGGGCGACAGGGCGGAAAAATGGTCCTATCTCGATGCCGCATCCGTTTTTGTCGATATATGGCAGTATTTTTTCCCGGCGGCCCATAAGCGCAACGGTTCTCCGTGGTTTTTTTGAGCGATATTTAGTATAATTCCTTTGCACGGCGCTTGCAATCGATATTCTCAATAAAAACGAAAGGGTTTGGTTTCATGGACATCGCACCGTCTGAGATACTGCTCCTCGTCTTCCTCATCGTGATATTTATCTTCGGGGGAAGGATACTGGGGAGTATGCGAAGAAGATAAAACCATAGAAGAAATTTTTATGGATTCCAAAGTCCGGTGGGCAAGGCTGTCCGTCCTCTCGAATACGCTCCTTGTAGTTCTCAAGGCCGCAGTCGGTCTGGCCACCGGATCCGTCAGCATACTGGCCGAGGCGCTGCATTCATCCGTGGACCTCGCCGCGTCCGTCATTACCTTCATCTCTATCCGCATAGCCGCGAAGGCGCCCGACAAGCGGCATCAATACGGACACGGGAAGTTCGAGAACGCGGCCTCCGCAATCGAGGGCCTGCTGATAATCGCCGGGGCGGCGATTATCGTGAAGGAAGCCGTGCCGAAGCTCCTCTTCGGCGGACACGCGGTTGAGAGGCTGTCCTGGGGCGCGGGGGTTATGGCTCTCTCGGCCATCGTAAACCGGCTCGTCTCCCGGAAGCTCTTCAGGGTGGCGAAGGATACCGCCTCCCCCGCCCTCGCCGCGGACGGCTGGCACCTGCGCACCGACGTCTATACGTCCGCCGGAGTCCTGGGCGGCTTAATCTTGATAAAGGCGACCGGCTGGACGATTTTCGACCCCGTCCTCGCGCTTGTCGTCGCGGCGTTCATACTGAAGGCCGGCTGGGACATTACAAGGGAGGCGTTCTCGATACTCGTGGACGTGTCGCTCCCGGAGGACGAAGTCCGGAAAATCCGCGCGGCCATCGGGCGGCACGGAGGCCGGTTCGTCGAATATCACGGCCTTCGGGCCAGGAAGAGCGGGGGAGGGAGGTTCATAGACCTGCACCTCGTGATGCCGGGAGACATAAGCCTCTCCGCTGCGCACGAGATATGCACGGCAATAGAGTCCGCCCTGGAGAAAGAGCTTCCGGACACGGACGTGACGATACACCCGGAACCCTGCGACTACGACTGCGCGGAATGCAGGTTCCAGAGAAGCGGGAGCAACAGGTGCGGGTTATTGACTTAGCGACGGCAAACGTGGCCGAGGCATACGAGGAGGCGGCGGCGGCCCTGCGCGAAGGGAAGCTGGTGGCGTATCCTACCGAGTCCTTCTACGCCATCGGCGCGGACGCGATGAACGAGGACGCCGTCCGGGCGGTTTTCGAGGCCAAGAAGCGGGCTTCGGAGAAGCCTCTGCCGATAATCCTGGGCGACGTAAGCCAAATAGAAAAATTTGCCGCTCGGATTTCCGGGGGGGCGAGAAAAGCCGTAAAAGAGCTGTTCCCGGGGCCGGTTACGCTGATATTCCACGCCTCGGCGGAGGCTCCTTTTGCGCTTACGGCGGGCACGGGCAGGATTGCGATTCGCGTGCCGAAACAAGGAGTTGCATCAAGACTGGCGACAGCCTTCGGCGGGGCCGTAACCGCCACGTCGGCCAATATTTCGGGCCTTCCCGGCCTCACAAAAGCCGAAGACGTCGCGGCCTGTTTTCCCAATATTTTCATGGTGCTGAACGGCGGGGCAACCCCCGGCCCGCCGGTCTCGACCATGCTCGACGTAACGGTATTCCCGCCGCGTATCGTCCGGGAAGGGGCGCTCTCAAGGGATGCGATAAGGCGGGTTTTCAAGGAGATTTAACCTTATTATTCTCAAGTATTATTATCTTGACACAAACTCCGCAGAAATGTTATAAATTCTTGGTTTATCCCCATCCGCCCCAGGGAGTTTAAAAACCAGTAAAAAAAGAGGTAGGGCAATTGGCAGAGCAAAAGGATACCGGAACAAAAACACCGGTCGACCGGTCTCAGGGAACAAAGGCCTCCAGGGGGCCTTTTAAGTCCGTATGGAATTTCTTCAGTTCGCTTAAGCTTACCGTTATTCTCCTGATAATCCTCGCCCTGGTCTCCATCATCGGCACCATCGTCGCGCAGGACGATCCCATGAAGAACATGGACATGCTGGTGAACATCTTCGGGCAGGCCAACGCCCCGGCAGTCCTGAAGCTCATGGTAGCCCTGCGGCTGACGAACATGTACCACTCCCTGTGGTTCGTTTTCCTTCTCATGATGCTCTCCACGAACATCGCCATCTGCACCATCGAGAGGCTCCCGCGCGTCATCCACATGGTGATGAAGAAGCAGGAACCCTTGACGGACGCCACCATCAAAAACATGGCGCTCCGGAAGGAGATAAAGACGAAGGGCGACATGGAGGCCGCGGCAGGAAAGG
>JAJYGS010000154.1 GCA_021785055.1 Nitrospirota bacterium
CTTTTCGATGCTTTCTATGGCAAGGAGACTTACCTGCCTGTGCCATTCGGAACTTGCGTGGGCATCGCCCTCTATGCCGAAATTCGCAAGGAACGCCGCGCTGTCCACGTTTTGCTTTCGCATTCCCTTCTTCGCGCTTACACTTACCGCTACCACTATCGCCAAATTTCTACCCCCTTAATTACAAGGCGGAAACAGAACTTTCCCTACAGGCATTATAGTTGTTTTCCTTTATTTGTCAAAGGATTTGAGAAACATTGCCCTACCTGGGAGATAAAATAGCGTCCTTCGGTGCAAGGAAATATAATTTCCCGTCCCGTTTCATGAAACCCGCATCCTCTGCGGCCCTGCGCCCGTATCCGAAATAAATATCCACCCTTCCCGGCCCCTTTATGGCCCCTCCCTCGTCCTGCGCCAGAACAAATCTCTTAAACGGCGACCAGCCGGAAGGCTTGTCGTAAGATTTAAAGTCAGGCTCCCCGGTATCCACGAACGCCAGCGCACCCGGAGGGAATATCCCGTTATCCACGGCTATGCTCCTCCCGCCCGTCACCGGCTCGTCAAGGCAGCCGAACGGACCGTCGTCGGATAGCGTGAAGAAGACGTAGCTTTTGTTTTTGTCCAGGATGGAATTCATTTCTCCGGGGTGAGAATGCAGGTAATCCCTGAGCCATTCAAGGGACATATGGCCGCCTTCCGCACGGCATTTTTTCATAAGAACCGCGCCTATGCTCCTGTATTCCCTGCCGTTTTCACCGGCGTAATTCACATGCTTCCTGGATCCGTCCGGGAATTTAAGCACCCCTGAGCCCTGCACCTGGAGGAAGAATATGTCCAACGGGTCCCTGCACCATGCTATTTCGAGCCCCTGACCGTCAAGCGCCCCTTCGCGGATTTTGCATCTCGAATAATACGGCACGAGCATGCCGTTTTCCACCCTGCCGACAAGCGTCCCGTTCAGGTCCGGCCTGAACTCCCCAAGGTCGGCAAGGACAAGGTCATACGGCTTTTTATATAACGGGTATTTGAATTCTTTGTCGGGATGAAGGCTCGCCTTGATTTCAGGGCAGTAATATCCGGTAAAGAGGACTCTGCCCCGGCCATCGCAGCCGGCGGACTCGTATACGTTGAACTTCTCCGTCACGTATTTTTTTACAAGCCTTGCCGACGGACCGGAGAGAAGGAATTCCCTGAAGCCGGAAAGGGATTTTGCAATGCCCTCCGAGGAATATCTGTCGGTTCCGAATACGATTGTCTTTTGGGGGAGCTTCGAGAAATAATCCACGGAATTCGCGGCGGCGCGGGCAAGCGAGAAAGGTTCGGAGTCGTCCATGAAGCCGGGATAATCTTTCGGAGCTATCCTGACGAGCGCCGGAGCCGGAGGCCCTCCGGCATTGGGCCGGGTTAAGGCTTCCGGGCCGGCGCAGGCGGCTGTGAAGACGACGAGCAGGGCGATAAGTAATCTAAACTTAAGCCTCAAACCTTGAACTTCCCCATCTCGTCCCGAAGATACACGGCCTGCCTGAGGAGCTTGTCCACCGACTGCTCCATGTCCTTCGATATTTCCGAGTTTTTCTGGGCAATTTCGAGGAACTTCTCCATAGAGCTTACCATACCGCCGCTGTCGTCCTTCTGGTTCTTTGTGGCGTTGGCGATAGTCCCGGCGAGGTCGCGCGTGTCCTCAAGGCTTTTTGCGAATTCCCTTATGCCCCTGGCCTGCTCGTCCATGGCCTTTCTCACTTCCCTGGCTATATCGCTTATCTTCTCGGCGGCGGCGGCTATGAGTTCGCTTCCCCTGGTCTGCTCCTGCGTGGCCTTCTCTATCTGCTGAACCCGCTCGTGAACGTTAGTTATGGCTCCCGCCACCTGCTGCACGGCATCCACCTGCCTTGTGGTGGCCTGTTCTATCTCTATCGCGGTCTTCACAGAGCGGTCCGACGACTCTATTATCTTCGCAAGCGCCTCAGCCGCGCCTGAGGCCGTCTTAGTACCCTCGATAACCCGCTCCTTCCCGGAGCGCATGGATTTCACCGCCGACAGGGATTCCTCCTGGACGGATTTAATGAGCTTCGCTATCTCGCCCGTGGAAGACGACGTCCGCTCCGCCAGGTCCTTTATCTCGTTCGCCACGACCGAAAAACCCTTGCCGTGCTCCCCCGCCTGCGCAGCGAGGATCGCCGCATTCAGCGCAAGGAGCGAAGTCTGGTTCGTTATCTCGTCGATGACCTTTATAATCTTGCCGACCTCGGCAGACCTCCGGCTGAGGCTCTCAATTACATCCGACGCCTGCTCGACGGTTACCCTTATCATATCCATAGCTTCCATCGTCTTTGCTATCGCCTCGTTCCCGAGCGTATCGGCGTCATGGGAAACCTCCTGCGAAAGCATTGCCGACGTCTTCGCCTTGCCTTCGACTTCCCTGATCATGACGTGTATGCGTCCTATCCCGTCGGCGGTTTTGGATGCAAGCTCGGAGAGCACCATCACGTTATCCGCCACTTCCTTTATGGACATGTTCATCTCTGAAATAGACGACGAAGCCTCCTCGACATGGCTCGAAAGATCGGCCGTGCTCTCCGCAACGACGTCCACCTGCGCGGCCATTTCCGTAACCGTCGCGGAACTGTCCGAGGATGTGATGTTCAGGCTTTCGGCGCTGCCTGCTATATCCTGGACAGACCTGTCCATCCGCTCCAGCGCCCTGAAGTTCCCGTTGGTCGCCTCCTCCTGCTCCCTGGCGCCGGAGGCGAATACATCAGTCTTATTCCGTATATCTTCCGTAAGCCCAAGCAGCAGCTTCGAGTTCTCACCGGCGTGAACAACAAGATCCTGAAGTCTCTCCATGAATATATTTATATATCTCGCGACCTCTCCAAGCTCGTCATTGCTCTTGAAATCAAGCCTCTGGGTCAGGTCGGCATCGCTCCCGGCCATACTGCTCATAATATCCTTCATGCGGTGCAGAGGCCGCAGGACAAGCCTGTTGAAGCTGTACATCATTACGAAAAGGCTTGCAATAGCGAGCGCCGCCGTGACCGGGAGTATCCAGGAAGGATGACTGTTCGTCAGATATGAGAAGGCGCCGACCCATATAACCATCAGCACGACAACCACGACTCCAAGCTTGTTCCTCAGCCCTTTTATCATGGGCACTCCTCCCGATTAATCCGGACCTTGTCCAGGTCCACTCCCTCTTCCCCGAGCTTCCTTATATCCCTTGGCCTGAAGGCCCCTTTCTCGGTTATAATGGCGGTTATGTACCTTGCAGGGGTCACGTCGAAGGCCGGATTTTTTACCTGGACGCCCTTGGGGGCTATGCAAAGACTCCCGCAGACGTCGGTAACCTCGCATGGGTGCCGCTCTTCGATTGGAATATGCTCGCCCGATGGCATGGAAAGGTCTATCGTCGAGGTCGGGGCCGCGACATAAAAAGGCAGTCCGTGCTCCTTGCAGAGAACGGCGACGGTATAGGTGCCTATTTTATTCGCCACGTCGCCGTTTCGCACCGTCCTGTCCGTCCCTACAATGGCAAGGTCAATCTCGCCTTTTTGCATAAAATAACCGGCCATGTTGTCCGTTATGAGCGTTACGTCTATCCCGTCCTGCATAAGCTCCCAGGCGGTCAGACGCGCGCCCTGGAGCACCGGCCTCGTCTCGTCCGCGAACACCTTTATCCTCTTTCCCTGCTCCACGGCCACGCGTATCGGCGCCGTCGCCGTGCCGTAGCCTCCCGTGGCAAGGGAACCCGCGTTGCAGTGCGTGAGCACCGTATCTCCGTCGCGGATGAAACCGGCTCCAAACTTTCCTATGGCCCGGTTAATTTTTATGTCCTCTTCCAGAACCTTACAGGCCTCGCGGACGAGAAGCTCCTTTATTTTCGCCACGCCTTCATCGCGGTGCAGGGCGGCAAAGCGCTTCATCCTGTCTATTGCCCAGAAGAGATTTACGGCTGTAGGCCTCTGGGCGGCAAGGTGGTCGCATGCAGGCATAAGTTTACCGTAAAAACTGTCGAAATCCTTCGCCTTTATATCCCTTGCCGCGAGCGCGACTCCCATAGCCGCGGCAATACCGATGGCGGGCGCGCCGCGTATCCACAGCTCCTTGATGCCCCTTGCCACGGTTTTGTAATCAGCGCAGTCAACGTAAATGATCTCGCCAGGAAGCTTCGTCTGGTCGAGCATGAGGACCTTCCCGTCTTTCCACTCTATAGCCGGTATCATATTATGCAACCCTCATTTTGTAAAGTTTCAGGACATGTCGCATTTTAACCTTCCCGTCCGTAATTTGTCAATAGAACAACATAAACCGTTGCGTTTGTGTTTTTTCGCTGATATACTTGTCGGAGCGAATCAGGTTATTCCCAATCCCCTTTTTCAGGAGAATAAAGACAAGGAGGCACGGATGAAAGTATTTGCACTGCAACTTTTATGCGTAATCTCTCTATTTTTTACAGCCTTCCCCGCGGCGGCTGACATGGCCGCGCAGAAAGGCGCAATGCCCGCAGCCTGCAATATGAATTCGCAGACCTGCAACTGCGGCGACAAATGCGTCTGCGGAAACTGCCGCAAAACCGGGGCAGGCAGGGGGCCGATGATGGGCATGACGGGCGGAATGCGCGGACGCATGATGGGCATGGACGGCATGGGTATGATGAAGTGCAGGATGTGCCATACGCCGGGAGGCTCCTATGGCATGGGCGGCATGATGGGCCAGCGCATGGGAATGATGGGCATGATGGGCTCTCCCATGATGAGGTCTTTGAAGACGCCGGATTATTATCTCGACCGTCGGGACACGCTGAACCTGACAGACGACCAGGTAGAGAAGCTTGCGAAGCTTAAAAGCGAGCTCAGGGAAGAAGCTATTATGAAAGGCGCAACCGTGATGGTTCTGGAGCTTCAGCTCTCGGATATTATATCCAATGCCGGTTTCAAGCTCTCCGATGCGGATGCGAAACTTAAACAGATAGAGGCCGCGCGGCTGAAACTTCGCATGACGGTTATCACGCCCG
>JAJYGS010000126.1 GCA_021785055.1 Nitrospirota bacterium
TAATAAGGGAGGAAGAGGGGATAGGGGGCAAAATCCTGCGGAACCTGGGAGCGCATCTACTCGGCGCCCGCCAGCTTACGATAAACTTCGTCCGCAGAAGCCCCGGCCAGGCCGCGCGGGACAAGAAAAGCCCCACCCCGGCGCTGGACGAGTTCGGGCGCGACCTTACCCAGCTTGCCAGAGACGGCAAGCTCGACCCGGTCATAGGCCGTGATAACGAAATCGAACGCGTCATGCAGATACTCTCCCGCCGCACGAAGAACAACCCGGTATTGATAGGCGAGCCGGGGGTGGGCAAGACGGCGATAGTCGAGGGCCTGGCCCAGCGCATAGTGAACGACGAGGTGCCTGAAAACCTTGCAAATCGCAGACTTGTGGCGCTCGACTTGGGCTCGCTCATCGCCGGCACGAAATACAGGGGCCAGTTCGAGGAGCGCCTGAAGGTCGTAATGAAGGAAATATCCCAGGCGGAAAACGTCATTATCTTCATAGACGAGCTCCATACCCTCGTGGGTGCGGGCGCGGCGGAAGGCTCCGTAGACGCCTCCAGCATGCTGAAGCCGGCCCTTTCCAGGGGCGAAATACAATGCATCGGCGCCACGACGCTCGACGAATACAGGAAGCACATCGAAAAGGACGGCGCGCTTGAGAGGCGTTTCCAGCCGATACAGGTGATGCCGCCGACGCTGGAAGAGGCGGTCAAGATACTCCAGGGCCTCAAGGGCAAATACGAGGCCCATCACAAGGTAAAATACAAGGACGAGGCCGTGGAGGCTTCCGTGAAGCTCTCCGACCGCTACATAACCGACCGCTACCTGCCGGACAAGGCTATAGACATAATCGACGAGGCCGGCTCCAGGGCCAAGCTCCAGAAATATACCCTGCCCTCGGATATACGCGCAGTCGAGCGGGACATGAAAAAGGCCGCGAAGAACAAGAACCTGTTCCTGCGGCTCCAGGATGCCGAGAAGGCCGAGTATTTTACCCGCGAGGAGGAGCGCCTCAAGGAGCAGTTCGAGGAGGCCCAGAGGGTCTGGCGGGAATCCCAGGACAAGCTGCAACCGCTCATCGGCGAGGAGGAGATTGCAGGCATCATATCCAAGATTACGGGCATTCCGCTATTCAAGCTCGAGGAGAAGGAATCCGAGAAGCTCCTCCGGATGGAGGAATCCCTGCACAAGAGGATTGTAGGCCAGGACGAGGCCATACGCGCCGTATCGAGGGCGATACGCCGCTCCCGCGCAGGAATTAAAAACCGCAAGAAGCCAATAGGCTCCTTCATATTCCTTGGGCCAACAGGCGTCGGCAAGACGGAGCTTGCGAGGGTTTTGGCCGAGTTCCTCTTCGATAACGAGGACGCACTCATCAGGGTGGACATGTCGGAATTCATGGAGAAGTTCACCGTCTCAAGGCTCACGGGCGCGCCTCCGGGATACGTGGGCTATGAAGAGGGGGGCCAGCTTACCGAGAAGGTGAGGCGGCGTCCTTATTCCGTCGTGCTTTTCGACGAGATAGAGAAGGCCCATCCGGATCTTTTCAATATACTGCTTCAGGTGCTTGATGACGGTCAGCTTACCGACAGTTACGGCAGGAAGGTCGATTTCAAGAATACCGTGCTCATTATGACCTCGAACCTCGGCGCGAGGCTCATAGACAAGAACGTCAACATGGGCTTCCACAGCGACGCCGGCATGAACGTCAAGTCCATAAGCGACAAGGTGACGGGAGAATTAAAGCATTTCTTCAACCCGGAGTTCCTGAACCGGGTGGACGAAGTTATAGTCTTCCACCAGCTGGACAACGACCAGCTCCTGAAGATTGTCGATCTTTTGGTGGACGAGGTCAACAACATGCTGCTTGAGCAGAACATCCAGCTCGATGTGGACCCGGAAGTGAAGAAATGGATAATAAAGAACAACTTCCAGGCGTCCTACGGGGCGAGACCTCTCCGGAGGGCAATCCAGAAGTATATCGAAGACCCGTTCTCCGAGGAGCTTTTGCGGGGCCGCTTTAAGGAAGGCGGGAAGGTGCTCGTAAAATTAAGGGACGGATCTGTGTATTTCGAGGAAATCCCCCTGGAGGCGTTCGCGGGGGTTTAGGGGCGCAACTTATTGCGCCCCCCTGTCGTCATTCCTGAATGTTTCTATCAGGAATCCAGCGACTTTAAGGCCTGTCATTCTGAGCAACGCGAAGAATCCGCATTCCTTTATATGCCCCTTATGGGGCCATCAGCAGCTTGCAGATTCCGTAAATTCCCGCCGCCGCGGTAGCTACTATCGCGCTCGCAAGGCCCATGAAGAATACAACCGCCACACCAGCCATGCCTACCATTTTGAACCTCCTTTTTCATAACTGTTTCTATCATAATTATACCGCAAATTTTAAAATTAAAGGGTAAGAATGGGTAAAAAAAGCGCGGGACTTTTAATGTACAGGCGGCGCGGGGGCGGCCTGGAAGTTTTCCTGGTTCATCCGGGCGGGCCATACTGGGCAAACAAAGACCTTGGGGCATGGACAATCCCCAAGGGTGGGATACTGGAGCGGGAAGAACCTCTTCTTGCGGCGAAGCGCGAATTTACCGAGGAAACGGGCTTCATGGTTCCGGAAAGCGCCGGATTTTTCGCTTTGACGCCCCTTAAACAGAAAAGCGGGAAGGTCGTATATGCCTGGGCTTTCGAAGGCGATTGCATTCCGGAGGAGCTTAAGAGCAATCTCTGCGCCCTGCAATGGCCTCCCAGGAGCGGCAGGTTCATCGACATCCCGGAAATAGACAGGGGAGGGTGGTTCGGGATAACGGGGGCGAAAGAGCGCATAATAGCCGGGCAGACGGGCTTCATTACAGAGCTGGAAGAGGGGCTTAAGGATGCGGAAAATTCGGCATAGGATGAGTCGGACAGGGCTTTAAAATGCTTGAAAAAGCGGGCCAGGGAACATGAAAATGGGGTTACGGAAATCCGTAACCCCATGTTTTTTATAGGAACACGCCAAAAGGCCGGGCGCCTTAATATTATTAATATCCCTTTGGTATCAAAGAGTTACCTCACGGCGCCGTGCATATGGTATCGCCGGGGTTGGCCCCGTAACTTATCGTAGACCTCAGGCTGGTGGGCTTTGTATTGTCCACTGCTATGACCGCGTAGCTGTAAATTGTGCCTGAAACCGGCGTTCCGAGGCTGCTTGTGTCGTTGTTGTTGGCGCTGCCGTCGTTCCAGGTTACGCAGCCTCCGGTGTTATAGGAACTGCCGATGTAGTTTGCCTGCACGACCTGGCTGTCCGTCATTATAGTGCCTTGCTGCACCCTGTAGATGTCGTAATGGTTAATACCGACCGGGCTCGATGGCTTACACCAGTAAAGCTGTATTCCGCCTCCGGTCATGGCGGTGGCCTTAAGGTTATTTATTGCGGCGGGCGGTATGGTATTCTGCTCCGTCTGCTTTGTTATTATTGCAGACATGCCAGAGCGGTTCCCCAGCGAATCCACGGCGGTAAGGACGTATGAATACCAGGTATTGGGCGAACCGCCTGTATCCACGTAACTCGCGAGATCTCCGGCTATGCGTATCGGCGTAAGCGTGCTTAAGTCGGTGGATGTAGTTATCGACGGCACTCCATTGCCGCTGCTGTCGAACGATGTGCACGGGCTTCTGTAGAGGTTGTAGTGGTCTACAAGGTTATTGCAGGTCGAACAGCCTGTCGTGCCGGCTGCGCAGCCGCCTACTGCGGACGCAGACCATGTGAAATACATATCCGGCGCAGGACCGATTGTGGCGATAAAACTGCCCGGCGCGGACGGCGGAATGGTGGTTGAGCACGGCGCAGGCGCCACTTGTCCTGTTATCTGTGTGCAGAGCCCTGATTTATTGCCGGCTGCGTCATAGGCTTCGAGCCTGAAGTTGTAGCCGTTGGGGAGGGTATCACTATTGTTGTTGCCACGGAAATAATATGAAGTAGCGGTGCCGTAAATGAGCAGGGTATATATGCCATCGGCGTTCAAGCTGCTGTCGGACATAGTATCCGCGTTGAGCGGTATGGAAATTGAGGACGGCGCATAATATAGCTTGTAGTAATCGATACCCTGGTTTACCTGCTGTCCGTTGCATGTCTCCGGATCTACGGAAGAGGACCAGTTCAGGAATATATATGGATAATTCCCGGTAGCCGCGGCAAAATTGCCGGGAAGCGTGGGCGGATTGATATCCGGACACGGTGGCGGAGCAACGGTAGCCGAGGTTACGTTCGAGAGCAGGCTGGCGTATGGAGTCGGCGACGCGTCATCCACCGCTATGACACCGTAGTAATAAGTCTTGCCTGCGTTCGCATAACCCGCATCGTCGGTAAAGTAATTTTGGGTCCCGGCGACCGTCCCGATTTGAGCTATGCCGGCAGCCGAAAGCTGAGCGACAGTCGAGAGGTTGTTGAAATTACCGGCGCTCCGGTATATGGAATAATGGTCTACGATTCCCGCCTGCCCGGTGCCGTTATCGACAGCAGGTGTCCAGACAAGGTCTATATCCGGGGACTGAACCGCGGTCGCCGTAAGGGCATTCGATGGCCAGGTCGGCGCCGTGTTGACTACGGCGGTTGTCGGCACCGTGACCACGGCCGGGGAGGTGGTGGTAGACAGGTTGACGAAAGGAGCGGACCAGTTGCCCGCCGTATCCTTTGCGCGAAGGGCGTAGTAATATGTATGGCCTTGCGCCGGGGTAGGGCAAACGTTTGGAGATTGACCGTTGTCCGCCCATGCCGTAACCTGAGAGGCGTTTCCGGGAATCTGGTTGCATACGAGCGTAGTCTGGCTGAAGTTGTTCGGCGTTATGCCGGTGCCATTACTAAATGGCGACTGGCTTGCGTCGGCCCGATACAGCGCGTATGTGGCAACCGTGCTGTTGCCCGGAGTGTCGTCGATGTCGGTAGTGAGATCCCACCTGACGTCCACCTGGGACGTGTCAGCGCTGACGTGCG
>JAJYGS010000129.1 GCA_021785055.1 Nitrospirota bacterium
ACGGAGGATACGTCTCCCCGAGGTGGGCAAAAAAATTCTCGCTCATGGGCTCGCCCAACCACAGGTATTTCCCGAACGCCCAGGTTGCGACTCTCGCGGAACTGAAAAAAATAATCCGGGGCGCGCACGCGGGCGGCGCAAGATTCTTTCTTGCGATGAACGCGCCGTATTATTCGCAGAACCAGTATGCGCTCCTGCTTGAGGACGCTCAGGACGCCCTCTCCGCCGGCGCGGACGCGGTTATCGCGGCAGACCCGGGGCTTATCCTCAGACTCAAGGATAGGTTCCCGAAGCTTGAAGTTCACCTAAGCACGCTGGGCGCGGTATTCAACTCCATGACGCCGAAATTTTTCAAAAAGCTCGGCGTATCCCGCTTCGTCCTTCCGCGCGAGCTTACGAGCCCTGAGAGCGCGGAGGTGATAAAAAATAATCCCGGCTGTTCCTTCGACGCCTTCATATTCATCGGCAAGTGCCCTAACGTCGAGAGCTTCTGCGGCTTCACGCACAATAACCCGGAGCTCGTCTGGCCCTGCGAGGAGAAATACGAAACCAGGGCGTTCCGCGGCGACGGCAGGGCCGGCGCTATAATCTCCGCCCAGGATACGTGGAGCAGGGTTAACAGGCGGCAGGCCTGCGGGCTTTGCGCCCTCAAAGGGCTTCGGGACGCGGGCGTATATTCGCTTAAAATCGTCGGCAGGGGCGGGCCTCTGGCCATGAAGGCCGGCTCTGTGCGCGCGGTGAAAGACGCCCTTTCTCTTGTCGAGGGCGGCGCATCCGAAAAAGAGCTTGTTGAGTTCTCCAGAAGGAAATACCGCGAGACGTTCGGCGTGGAATGCAATCCGTATGTCTGCTATTTTCCGAGCGATTGTCATTCCTGGAAAGAACGACAGGGCTATTAGGAGCGAATGAAATTCGGGGCGAGCCATCGGCAGCTCTTGGCGAAGCGAGCGGCCATGCGGCAAACCTGTCTGAGCGAAGCGAGTTTTTGCCGCATAGCGAGCAAGTCCGTAGAGATGCCCTGGCGAACCCCATGAAATGAGCCCTAATGTCCCTGTCAAAGTAAATATGAAAACCATCCTGACAGCCGGGCCGCCGGCATACGAAGGCTATACGGTCGCAAGAGTTGACGGCAAGGTTGTAATGCTCAAGGGCGCGATACCCGGCGAGGTTGTCGAGGCTGAAATCCTTCAGGAAAAGAAAGACTACTCCATCGCGGCGGCGGTAAGGATACTTGAACCCTCCCAGGCGCGCGTGGAGCCGCCATGCCCTTACTTTACCGCCTGCGGGCAGTCGACCGCCTGCGGCGGGTGCCAGCTGCAATACGCTTCATACCCGATGCAGGTGCGGATAAAAGAGGAAGTCCTGGCGTCGTCTCTGAGAAGAATCGGGAAGCTGGAACTGTCTCTCTCCGAGCCTCTGACGGGGCAGCCGTGGAACTACCGGCACCGGGGCAAGTTCCAAATCTCCGGCGGGCGCGCCGGATATTTCATGGAGCGCTCAAACCGGGTCGTGGACATAGACCGATGCCTGCTGATGACGGAAGAGATAAACGAAGCCTTCATAGGCGCGAAAAACATCCTGAAGGACACGGGGGCGCGGGAACTTCATATCCTTAAGGGAGATAAAAATCTTGCATTAATAAAAGCGTCGTCTGCCGAAAATAACTGGAAGCGCATCTGCGGGCTGCTCCTTGGCGGAGGTTTCGCCGGAGTCCGCGTGGAGGCAGAAGGAAAGAGACCGCAGGTTTTCGGCTCCGACAAGCTGACCCTAGGCCTGGACGGCCTGAAATATTCCGTATCCGCAGGGAGCTTCTTTCAGGCCGACTGGAACCTGAACCGCGCGCTCGTGAGGCTCGTCATGGAGAGCCTGGCGCCGCTTGACGGGAAGACCGTCCTCGACCTCTACTCAGGCGCGGGGAATTTCGCCCTGCCTGTCGCCCGTCTCGCGCGCAGAGTCGCCGCCGTGGAGGAGAGCAGGTCTTCCGTCAATGACGGGAGGGAGAACGCGAGGGCGAACGGTATTGAGAACTGCGAGTTTGTCCCCTCCGGCGTGGATAGGTTTAAAGTCCGGGAGAGGTTCGACGTCGTAATCATAGACCCGCCGCGCGCGGGCATTTCGGAAACGTGCGCGGGGAAAATCCTGGCTGTCTCGCCTTCGGTAATAGTCTATGTTTCATGCAACCCCTCGACTCTTGCGAGGGACTTGGGGCGCTTAAGAAAGGATTACGAGGTGGAATCGGTGAGGCTTGTGGACTTCTTCCCGCAGACGTATCACGTCGAGGCCCTTGCTGTGCTTACCCGCCGCCGACGAAGCTGAGTATCTCAAGGGCGTCTCCCTCGCTTATCTTCGCCTCGGCGTAGGATGCCTTGGGCAGTATCGTCCGGTTATGCTCCACGGCCACGCGCTGGTCGCAAAGCCCCAGGGAGCACAAAAGCTCCCCGACCGTCCGCACGTCCGGGGCGGTCTCGAAGGTTTCGCCGTTTACGGAGATCTTCATGGTGAGATTATAATTGCGTATTTCAGGATAATCAAGTATATACTTTCATCTTCTTCTACTCCCGCGGCCAGACCCTGAACTTCTCCACCATGCGCACGGGGTTGTAGGACTGCTTGGATTTCCTTAAGTTAGGCTCGCCCAGGTCCTGTTCGCGGTTCACGAACTCCACGTGCGGGAACTCCCGCCGAAGGAATTCGCTCGATATGAACTGGTACAGCCCTGTATATTCCTGGTTCGCCTTCTCGACATGCACGACGGCCATATGCTCGTTCAGCATCTCGCCAAGCGCAAGCGCCTCTACGACGCCGTCTATCAAAACGACTCCTCCGACAGTCCCAAGCTCGCCTAAATGATCCAGCGCGTGCATGGTCGCCTCGGTCTCGCCGAAGGTGGACGGGGCGCTGGCGATGCATTTCTCCTGGCACCAGCGGTCCACCAGGTCCTTTGCCTGCGGGACAAGTTCTTTTGTGAGACGCCGGTATTCCGGGCTGTTCTTCCGGAGGAAGCGGTTCAGCAGGTTTTTTTTGTCGTGGAACTTCCTGCCGGAAAGCGAGATAAGCTCGGCTGTCCTGTAGACGTAATCGGAGTCGTCGTGGCTTAGGGTGTACTTGTATTTCGGGTTGTCCTTCACGTATCTCTCTATGAACTCCCGCCCCGCGAGCTGCACCACGGGCATCTCGTCCATCTCCTGCATGAAGTCCATCTGCGCTTCAAGCGTCTCCGGGATTTTATCCTCGCCGATGGGCGGGAAGAAGTAATACTCGCCCTGGTACGACCTGGCGTATAGGATGAGGTTTTTGTGCAGTTCGCTTACGCGATAGTCGTGGACATGCTTGTACATGAAGAGGTTCGTGAAGCAGAATTCCGACACCTCCGGCTGAAGGCTTTGGAATATCGCCTCCACTGGCCCGCGGTCGGAAAGCTCTATGGGGCGGAACTCAGGGAATTTCGGGAAATGTGTCATAGGGGAAAATTATAACAAAGTCCGGCTTTTCTTTGTTACTTTCTTTTCTCCCGAAAAGAAAGTAAGGTTTTAGCTGTTCAGCGCCTTCTTCAAAAACTGCCCCGTATACGATTCCTTTACTTTCACGATGTCTTCGGGCGTTCCTGCGGCGACGATTCTTCCTCCGGCGTCCCCGCCCTCCGGGCCAAGGTCTATCACGTAATCCGCAGTCTTTATCACGTCTAAGTTATGCTCTATGACCACCACCGAATTGCCGGACTCTACCAGGCGGTTCAAGACGTCGAGGAGCTTCTGGATGTCCGCGAAGTGAAGCCCGGTCGTCGGCTCGTCGAGGATATAGAGCGTCCTGCCCGTGCTCCGTCTCGACAGCTCCTTGCTGAGTTTCACCCTCTGCGCCTCGCCGCCGGAGAGCGTCGTCGCGGCCTGGCCGAGTTTTATGTATCCCAGGCCCACGTCGTTTATCGTGAGCAGTTTGTTATGTACGGCCGGCACGTTAAAGAAGAACTCCATCGCCTCCGATACCGTCATCTCCAGCACGTCCGTGATGTTTTTCCCCTTGTATTTTATCTCAAGGGTCTCCCTGTTGTAACGCTTTCCCTTGCAGACGTCGCAGGTGACGAACACGTCGGGCAGGAAGTGCATCTCTATCTTTATGACTCCGTCGCCCTGGCAGGCCTCGCACCGTCCGCCCTTGACGTTGAAGCTGTACCGCCCCGCCCTGTAGCCGCGCATCCGGGATTCCGGCACCTGGGCAAACATCTCGCGGATGTGCGTGAAGAGCCCGGTATACGTCGCCGGGTTGCTCCTGGGCGTCCTGCCGATGGGAGACTGGTCTATGTCTATGACCTTGTCCATCTCGTGCAGGCCGAACACGCCGTCGGAGGCCCCCGCGCGCTCCGTTGAGCGGTAGAACTGCTGCGCGAGCGTCTTGTACAATACCTCGAGCACGAGCGATGACTTGCCGGAGCCGGATACGCCCGTGACGCACGTCAAAACGCCGAGCGGGATGCGGACGTCTATGCCCTTCAAGTTATTCTCGCGGGCCTTTTTTATGGTTATATATTTTTTGGCCGTCCGCCGGTTCCACGGGACAAGTATCTTCCTGCGTCCGGAGAGATATGCCCCGGTGAGCGAGTCCTCGCTCTCCATTATCTCCCTGGGCGTCCCCTGGGCGACGATATAGCCTCCGTGTTCGCCCGCTCCCGGCCCCATGTCGATTACATAATCCGACCTGAGTATCGTGTCCTCGTCGTGCTCGACGACAAGCACCGTGTTGCCTATGTCCCTGAGCGACAGGAGCGTATCGAGCAGCCGGTCGTTGTCTCTCTGGTGCAGGCCGATGGAAGGCTCGTCGAGGATATAGAGCACGCCCATGAGCGAGGAGCCTATCTGCGTCGCAAGCCTTATCCGC
>JAJYGS010000168.1 GCA_021785055.1 Nitrospirota bacterium
ACGCCTTTTTTTATTTTTGGTGCCGGAGACGAGACTCGAACTCGTACGGGTTTCCCCACACGCCCCTCAAACGTGCGTGTCTACCATTCCACCACTCCGGCAAACTATAAAATCCCCCTGCCTCCGGCTTCCCCCTTTGTCAAAGGGGGACTCAAGGGGAATTTTTACATTATACCTTCGTCAGCCAGTCCTTGTGCTTCCGGGACCTGCCCTGGACTATATCGAAGAACGCTTTCTGGAGCGCAAGCGTGACCGGGCCGGGTTTGCCGTTTGATATAAGCCTGCCGTCCACCTCGCGTATAGGCGTAATCTCCGCCGCGGTCCCGGTAAAGAAGGCCTCGTCCGCGATATATACCTCGTCCCTCGTAAACCGCTCTTCCCGGACCTGATAGCCCATCTCCGCCGCAAGCTCGATTATGGAGTCCCGCGTGATGCCTTCCAGGATGGACGTGAGCGGCGTCGTCTTTACAACGCCCTTCCGAACTATAAATATATTCTCCCCGCTGCCCTCGGCGACGTATCCTTCAGGGTCGAGCAGCATGGCTTCGTCGCAGCCCGCCGCCCTCGCCTCGTGCTTGGCAAGCTGGGAGTTCATGTAGGAACCGGTAGCCTTGGCGCGGGTCATGGTGATGTTGACGTGGTGCCTTGTATAGGAGCTGGTCTTTACCCTTATGCCGTTTTTGATGCCGTCGTCCCCAAGGTACGCGCCCCAGGGCCAGCAGGCGATTGTCACGTTAATCGGGCCGGAGACGTAAAGCCCCATCGCGCCGTAGCCGATATAGACGAGCGGCCTGACATAGCATTCCTCAAGCTTGTTCGCCTTTACGGTCTGGATGACGGCCTTTTTTATCTCCGCTTTTTTGTACGGCACGTCCATCTGGAATATGTGGGCGGAGTCGAAGAGCCGGTCGATGTGCTCGTCCAGGCGGAAGATATACGAGCCGCCCTTGCCCTTGTAGCATCGGATGCCTTCAAATACCGCAAGGCCGTAGTGAAGGCTGTGAACCATCACATGCACCTTGGCGTCGGCCCACGGGACAAGCTCGCCGTCCATCCATATCTTTTCAGTCTCTTTCAAGGCTCAGAAACTCCTTAAGGTTCGGGAAAGGTTTTAAATAATATCAGAATAGCGGCATTAATGTCAAAACTTTTTTCAGGATACAGCCGCTGTCTGCTCCATATCCGTCCCGTCGAGGCCGGGAAGCTCCGGCTCAAGGTTCCCCAGAATAGAATTCTCCTCCATGCCGAGCTCTCTCTCCAGCTCCCGAAGCGACGGGAGCGAGGAGAGGTCTTTAAGGCCGAAATACTGGAGAAACTCCGCCGTCGTCGCATACATTATGGGCTTGCCAGGCACGTCCTGGCGCCCGGCGATCCTTACAAGCCGCCTCTCCAACAGTGTCTTCAACACGCCGTCCGCGGAGACGCCCCTGATGGCCTCTATCTCCGCGCGTATGATCGGCTGGCGGTAGGCGATAATCGCCAGCGTCTCAAGGGCCGGGGAGGAAAGCCTCGGCGGCTTTATCTTCTGGAGGCGCTTTATGTATGGGGCATACTCCGGCCTGGTAATTATCTGGTAGCCGCCGGCAAGTTCCGCGATGCGCACGCCCCGGCCCTCAGCGCCGAAATCATCCTGAAGAGACAGAAGGGCGGCTTTTATTTCCTCCGCGCCCGCCCCGGAGTCGTCGAGGGTATCCCTTATCTTCTTCAGGCTCAAAGGGGTATCCGAGACATACAGAAGCGCCTCGATGACCGCCTTTATGTTATGCAGATCCATCCGCCACCGCCTTCATTATACGGATTATGCCGTACTCCTCCACCTGGAATATCCTGACCGCCCGAAGCCTCGCAAGCTCCAGGAGCGCCAGGAACGTAACGACGACCTGCCCCTTCGTCCTGTCTCCCTCGAAAAGGCCGTCGAACGTCAGACTTTCCAGTTCGGAGAGCCTATCGAGAATCTGGTTTATCCTGTCCGTGATGCTTATGCCCTCGGAGCCTACGTCATGGAATTTCCCGGCGGGGGCATTGGCGAGCACCTTCTTAAAAGCGTCCAGGAGGTCCATCAGTCCGAAGTTGAAAAGCGCCTCCTCCTGAAGCTCGCCGCCGTCTTCCCATGCGCCTTTCGCCGAACGGACGAAGACATCCCTCCAGAGGTTTTCGCGCTCGCCCAAGGTTTCCGCCGCTTCCTTGAACTTCTTGTATTCGAGGAGCCGCTCGACAAGCTCTTCCCTGGGGTCGATGCCTTCTTCCTCGCCCTCGCCTTCGGCAGGAGGAAGAAGCATCCGGGACTTTATCTGCGCGAGCGTCGCCGCCATGACAAGGAACTCCCCCGCGACCTCGAGGTTCAGCTCCTTCATAAGCTCTATGTATTCCAGGTACTGCTCGGCAATCCGCGCGACGGGTATGTCGTATATGTCCACCTCTTCCTTCCGGATAAGGTGGAGCAGCAGATCCAGCGGCCCTTCGAACAGGGGAATTTTTATGCTGTAGTCGGTCAAATCCCTATTGCATCCCGCACTTCCGCGATCGTCGCTTTTGCGGCTTCTCTCGCCTTTGCGTCGCCGGCGGCCAATACCGAGTCCAGATAGTCCGGCCTGGCAAGGAGTTCCTGGCGCTTTTTATATATCGGCTCAAGCTGGGCGAGCATATACTCGCTTAGGCGCTTCTTGCAGTCCACGCAGCCTATGGCGGCCTCGCGGCAGGCGCTGACAATCTCCGGTCTTTCGGTCTCCGGGGTATAGATGCTGTGAAAAACGAACGCCGTGCAGACGTCCGGGGCACCCGGGTCTGTGCGTTTCACCCTCGCCGGGTCCGTCACCATGACCTTTATCTTCTTCCGCATCTCGTCGGGGCTGTCGGAGACATATATCGCGTTACCGTAGCTCTTGGACATCTTGCGCCCGTCTATGCCCGGCACCTTGGGCGCCTCAGTCAAAAGCGCCTGCGGCTCCGGGAATACCGGCCTGTAGAAGTTATTGAAACGCCTTGCAATCTCGCGCGCAAGTTCAAGGTGCGGAAGCTGGTCGATACCCACCGGCACGAAGTCCGCCTTGTAAATGAGTATGTCCGCCGCCATAAGCACCGGGTATCCGAGGAAGCCGAAGTTCGTCAGGTCCTTGTCCTTTATGTTCTCCAGCTGTTCCTTGTACGTCGGGTTCCTCTCCAGCCAGGGGAGCGGCGTAATCATGGAGAGATACAGGAACAGCTCTGCGTGTTCGAGGATGCTGGACTGGGTGAATATGGTGCATTTATCGGGGTCAACCCCCGCGGCAAGCAAATCCACCATCAGGTCGCGCTTGGACGCCTTAAGCTCCTTCGTGTCCTCGTAATTGGTCGTGAGGGCGTGCCAGTCTGCTATGAAGAAGAACGACTCGTATTTTTCCTGGAGGGACTTCCAGTTCTCGACGGCGCCCAGGAGGTTCCCAAGCTGCATCCTGCCGGTCGGGCGCATCCCCGAAAGAACTCGTTTTACGGACATCTGCAACACCTCTAAATACTCAGGGTTCCGGCTACCAGGTGAAATATGACGATGAATGCGTTTACTATAACCGCAAAGAACATCTGCGTCTGCGGAATAACGAATACAAGAAGGACGATTATAAGCATACCGAACGGCTCAATCCTGCTGTAGGAATATGCCGCACGCCCAGGCAGAAGCCCCACAAGCACCCTTCCGCCGTCGAGCGGCGGCACCGGTATCATGTTCAGCACCATCAGGACGACATTGATGGTTATGGACGCCTTCAGCATCAGGACAATGGGCACCAGGAACGACATGATTGTTCCGTGCGTCTGTAGCGCATCCGGCGCCGAACTGACAAACGCCAGCGTCCCGGGTTCGGACATTATAATCATTCGCAGCATAAGGGCGCTCAATACCGCCAGGACGAAATTTGTCCCAGGCCCCGCAAGGGCGACCCATATCATGTCCCGCTTCGGGTTCCTGAGGGCTGAAAAATTCACCGGGACGGGCTTTGCCCAGCCGAAAAGGAACCGCGAGCCCAAGACTATCAGGACGAGCGGCAGGATTACCGTGCCGATGGGGTCGATATGCTTTATGGGGTTCAACGTCAGGCGGCCTGCGCGCCGGGCGGTGGAATCTCCGAACCTCTCCGCGACGTATCCGTGCATCACTTCGTGCAGTATAATCGCAAGAAGGACGGGCATCGCCCATATCGAAATACCCCTGACAATCGAGTTTATGTCCATCGGATCTCCAGCCGGCGCGTTACATGCTTAAATTTACCATAAAAATCGAAATGTTAATGATAGGGTATGGTCGTTTGAAAGTCAAGGAGTTTTCCCTTGCAAACGGGTCTGATGTAAACTATGCTAAATGTTATGGAAAAGACAGTTCTCAGATTTCTCGATTACCTTGCCGTGGAGAAGGGGCTTTCCAAAAACACACTGGAGTCCTATGGCCGAGACATAGGCAAGTATACGCAGTTTCTTGGAAATAAAGGAATATCGGATTTTTCCGCCTCCGGGAGGGCGGAGATGCAGGGGCTTGTGGAGCACCTCGGGACCTCCGGCCTGAAGGCGGCATCCGCGGCAAGGACGCTGGCGGCGGTAAAGGGTTTGCACCGGTTCCTTCTGCTTGAGGGTCTCGCCAAGGCCGACCCGACGGAGGCCCTGGAGACGCCCAGACAGGGTATAAGGCTGCCCAAGGCCCTCACGTCCGCGGAGGTCGAGGCCGTCCTCGCCGCGCCCCCGGAAAGCGGCCAGAAGGCCATAGACGGCATCAGGGACAGGGCGATGCTTGAAACCATGTATGCGGCGGGCTTAAGGGTAAGCGAGCTTGTGGGGCTTCCATCCGGCGGGGTAAACTTCGAGGTCGGGTTCATTAAGGTTACCGGCAAGGGCTCGAAGGACAG
>JAJYGS010000021.1 GCA_021785055.1 Nitrospirota bacterium
CTGAGCAGGAAGCGGCCCTTGCCCATGTTGGATTCCGGGGAGAGCAGCAGGGCTATGAAATAGTCTTCGTTAATCCTGCGCATGACGAGCCACGCCCTCTCGGCGGAGATGGTTATCTCCTCCGTCCGGCCTATCTGGAGGGAGTGCGACGCGGCCTGGGCGCCTTTCAGGAGGTTGCCGTATTCCGCGCCGACGGACTGAAGATCCACCCCCGGCTCGACTGCCGCTTCCTCGACGATTATTCCGTCCATACCGACAACCGCCGCGCCCCTCGAACCCGGCACGCCTTCCGACAGCTCTTTAAGGACTTCCGAGAAGCTCATTGTCCGGCCTTTCTCCTGATTTTATCAAGGAATTTTCCCAGCCTGTCCACTGCTTCAAGGTTTCCGGATTCCGCCCCCGTTTGCGGCGGCTCCGCTTCCTTTCCCAATTTCTTTTCTTCTTCGCCGTAAAACTCCCAGGAATTCATGGCGTCGTATTCCGGCAATTCCGAAGACCCGTCCTGCAAAACCTGCGGGACCTCAATATCCGCGCTGTCCTCAGCCGGGGCCGCAGGCTCTTCTTTTCTATTCCTCTTCCCGATATTCACGAGGAGGTAGAGGTCTTCGAGCTTCTGCCTGAGCCTCATATCGGCGGGGGATTCGACGATAAGGTTCTTGTAGATATTTATCGCCCTGTCGTAGAAGCCCTGGGTTATATAAAGCTCGGCCAGCGTCTCGGTCTCGAAGGCCTCCTTCCCGGCGCTCTCCGGGGCCGGCTGCGGAATCGTCCGCTCTTCGGACGGCTGAAAGTCAACGCCGTCTATTTCCAGGGATGATATATCGTCCGTTATCTCGTAAACCGGTTCTTCGTTTTGCTCCTCATCGGCTGATGCGTCCCTGTATGCCGCGAATATATCCTCCGCCTCGGCCTGGGCCTGGCTTTCCATCCCGTATCCCTTCATGGGCCCTTCTGTTTCCTCTGCCGCGGCGGTCGGGATTTCCGCCTCCGGCAGAGGGTCCATTTCGGGGAATACATCCGGCTCCGGCAGGGTATCGATTACCTCCGGAATTTCGGCCTCCGGCAACACCTCCGGTTCCGGCTCCGGCGCCTCAGAGTCCTCCGCGTCGATCTTCGCCGCAGGAAACTGCGGCTCCGGCTCAGGCACCTCGTGCGCCGCCGCGAACTGGTCCGGAGGCAGGGGAATGTCGCTCCCCGGCTCAGGCTCTTTCCCGGCGGCATCCGTCTCGGAAATGTCGAACATGGGGACGGCCTGCGGCTCAGGAGCCTCGTCTTCGGCCTGTTCAGGGGCAGGCTCGTCGTGCTTCTCCGCCCGTGGAGACTCCGCATCCTTCAGAAGGGCGGCGGCCTCTTCGTCCCTGGGATTTAAGAGCGTTATTATTTTGAAGGAGCGGGCGGCTTCCGCGTACATCCCGATTCCCAGGTAAATCTCGCCGAGTTTCCTCTGGGCGACGAGGTTGTCGGGATTTGCCTTGACCACCGCCTCGAACTGTTCCCTTGCCTTTTCGGCCTCCCCGTTCTCAAGGTATGCCTTGCCGAGCAGAACCTTTGCGCTCATGTAATGAGGAATCGTCTTCAGGCCGTTTTCCAGCGTGGAGATTGCCTCAGGGGCCATACCGGCCTTTAAATACAGCTCCGCAAGCAGAAGGAAAACCCTGGAGCCCGGTTCCCCGGCAACCTGTGCCGATAGACGTTCTATCTCCGGGGAGAGACTCCCCTCCCTGTCTTCAGGCGCGGCCATAGATGCAATTCCTCAATAATTTCCTAAGCTTTCCTATTCTACCAGAGGCGGATTCAAAGTCAAGAAAAAGTTTTTCCTTGATTAAAGCCGGTTCGGATGGTAAATTCTTAATATTAAATGTTTTTCTTGAGGTCCCCCATGCACGAAACCATCCTTTTGGTAGACGACGAACAGAACACCCGCGAGGCCCTTTCCATAGCGCTTGCACGGGAGGGTTATAACATAATCCCGGCCACAAACGGCTCCGAGGGCATGAAAATCCTCGAAAAAGAGTTGGTTGACCTGATAATCACCGACATGATAATGCCGGGCGTATCCGGGATGGACCTGCTCCATTTCGCAAGGAAGCGCCACCCGGAGGTAATGGTAATCATGATTACAGGCCATGCCTCGGTCGAGACGGCAATCGCCGCCATGAAGGACGGCGCCTTCGATTACGTCACAAAGCCCATAAAGCTCGACGAGGTGAAGATAATCATCCAGCAGGCCGCCGACAGACGGAACCTCCTGCTGGAAAACTTCTTGTTAAAACAAGAACTTAAGGGCAAGTATACCTTCGAGAACATTATCGGGACGAGCCCGGCCATGCAGGAAATATTCTCCGTGATGTCGAGGGTGGTCAACTCCGACAGCACGGTGCTAATAACCGGCGACTCCGGCACCGGGAAAGAGCTTGTCGCCAAGGCCCTGCACTATAACGGCTCAAGGAAGGAAAAGCCGTTCGTCGCCATAAACTGCGCCGCAATCCCCAGCGAACTGCTGGAATCCGAGCTCTTCGGCCATGTGAAAGGCTCGTTTACCGGCGCGATTGCCAATAAGTCCGGTAAATTCGAGCAGGCGAATACCGGGACGATGTTCCTCGACGAAATAGGCGCGATGTCGATGGCCCTCCAGGGCAAGCTGCTCAGGGCGCTCCAGGAAAAAGAGATAGAGCGGGTCGGCGGCGTGAAACCTCTGAAAGTGGACGTCAGGATAATCTCGGCCACCAATACCGACCTTGAAAAGGCCGTCAAAAAGGGCCTGTTCAGGGACGACCTTTACTACCGCCTGAACGTCATCCCGATACACCTTCCCTCCCTGAAGGACCGCGCGGAGGATATACCGCTTCTCGCCGCCCATTTCATACGAAAATACAACGAAAAGCTGAAGAAAATAATAAAAGGGCTTGCCGGCGGCGTCATGGATTACCTCGTGGCGTACGAATGGCCCGGAAACATCCGGGAACTTGAGAACGTAATCGAGCGCGCGGTAACCCTGACGGACGGGGAATACATCACGGAAACTGCCCTGCCGCAGTCCATCCTGGGAGCTTCAGGGCAGGAGTTTTATAACGTCCCGCAGATACCCGACAAGGGAACGGACCTGGAGAGGGAGCTTGAAGGTTTTGAGGCGGCGATGATTCGTATGGCCCTGAAAAAATCCGGCGGCGTAAAATCGAGGGCCGCCGATTTATTGAATTTAAAGCGTACAACTCTGATAGAGAAGATGCGCAGGCTTAACCTCTGACTCCTTTAGAAAAGAACTCCGGTCCATATCCTGTACATACTCACGAGCAGGTAAAGAAATATCGCACATGCTACGTAGTTCCTGCCGCAACCTATGTCCTTTTCCATAGCAGCCTCCGTCTTCCATATTGAAGTTGGTAATAATATAACACATAAATATTAAAAATCCGTTAATGATAAATTAAATCAATTTAATAAAAGAATCGTAAAAAACAAAAGGGCCGACACATGGTCGGCCCCTACTACGAAATTCATGGATTCCCGCTTTCGCGGGAATGACGGTCAGGCATCTGCCGGGAATGTTTTACGTCCCCATCTCCCAGGAGGCGAGATACTCTTCCTGTTCCTTTGTAAGTTTGTCTATCTGTATTCCCATCGCCTCGAGCTTCAGCCTGGCAATCTCGGCGTCTATCTCCTTCGGCACGGTATAAACGGTCTTCTTCAGGGCCTTTCCCTTCTTTACCATGAACTCCGCGGAGAGCGCCTGATTTGCGAAGCTCATATCCATGACGCTCGAAGGATGCCCTTCCGCCGCCGCGAGGTTCACGAGCCTGCCCTCGCCCAGCACGTTTATCCTCCTGCCGGTCGGCAGCGTGTATTCCTCGACGAACTCGCGTATAAGCCGCTTTTTCTTCGACATCTCCTCCAGGGTCGGCAGGTCGAGCTCGACGTTGAAATGCCCGGAATTTGCGACAATCGCGCCGTCTTTCATAGCCTTGAAATGCTCGCCCCGTATGACGTTTATGTCCCCGGTGACGGTGCAGAAGAAATCGCCGATCTTCGCGGCCTCGGCCATAGGCATCACCTGGTAGCCGTCCATGACGGCTTCGAGCGCCTTCAGAGGGTCGATCTCCGTAACGATGACCTTCGCGCCCATGCCCTGCGCCCGCATGGCGAGCCCGCGCCCGCACCAGCCGTAACCGGCCACGACGAAATAAGTCCCGGCGATAAGCCTGTTCGTCGCGCGTATTATGCCGTCCATCGTGCTCTGGCCGGTGCCGTAACGGTTGTCAAAGAAGTGCTTCGTGTCGGCGTCGTTCACCGCCACGACGGGGAATCTCAGGACTTTCTTCTCCGCCATGCTCCTGAGGCGTATGACGCCCGTCGTCGTCTCCTCAGTGCCGCCGATAATGTTCTTTATAAGGTCCGTGCGCTCGGAATGGATTGTGGAGACAAGGTCCGCCCCGTCGTCCATGGTCATCATGGGTTTTGAGTCGAGCACCGCGTTGATATGCTTGTAGTACGTCTCGTTGTCCTCGCCCTTTATGGCATAGACCGGGATTTTGTCGTGCTTCACGAGAGACGCCGCGACGTCGTCCTGGGTCGAAAGCGGGTTGCTCGCGCAAATCGACACATCCGCGCCCGCGGCCTTCAGTGTCTTGCAGAGGCTCGCGGTCTCCGTCGTTACGTGAAGGCAAAGGCCGAGGCGCACGCCCCCCAGCGGCTTCTCTTTTGAAAACCTCTTCATTATAAGGTTCAGCACCGGCATGTTCTGGTTCGCCCATTCTATCCGGAGCTTTCCCTTGTCCGCAAGTCCCAGGTCTTTGACGTCGAATTCCATTATATGCCGGCCTCCTTCTTAAGCGACTTTGCCGCGT
>JAJYGS010000033.1 GCA_021785055.1 Nitrospirota bacterium
CGAGCGAAGCGAGTTTTTCCCGCATAGCGAAGGAGCCTTAGAAATACCCGAGCGAGTGTCGGTGAGGTAATTAATGCAGGCCTCTTATCAGCCCCCTGTCTTCATTTTCTCCATTGGCAGGTTGGCCTGCGGGTTCAAATCAAGCCCCGACGCCGCTCCCAGTTTAAATAAACGATACCCCGACGCGGCGACCATCGCGGCGTTGTCCGTACAGAATTCTGGCCGTGGAATGACGAGGCGAAAACCATTCTCCCGCGAGGCGCTGAGAAGTGCGCTCCTCAGCGCCGAGTTGGACGCGACTCCTCCTGCCGCGACAAGGGTTCCGGCATTCTTGTTTTTCACCGCCTGCACGGATTTTTTAACCAGCACCTCTACCGCCGCGTCCTGAAACTCCCTGCACACAAGGCCGATGGTTTCGTCCGACATATCCCGCCCCCGGACGTAATTCAGAACGGCGGTCTTCAACCCGGAAAAAGAAAAATCGAGCGAACCGGCCTCAAGGTATGCGCGCGGAAATTTCGGCCCGCCGTTTACAGACGCACGCGGCGCGTATTCGCCTGCTATCCGGTCTATCACAGGCCCGCCGGGATACGGAAGGCCCATGAGTTTCGCCACCTTGTCGTAGGCCTCGCCCGCCGCGTCGTCTCTTGTCTGGCCAAGTTTTTCGTAATCTCGGAAACCCCGCACGTAATACAGGTGCGTATGCCCGCCGGAGACCACCAACATAACGAACGGCATCTGCATATCGGGCGACTCAAGCAGCGCCGCGCCCATGTGTCCCTCTATGTGGTTCACGCCTACAAGCGGGATATGGGCGGAATACGCCATGGCCTTCGCCGCCGACACGCCGACGAGCAGCGCGCCGATGAGCCCAGGGCCTATGGTCACGGCAATCGCGCCAATGTCGGATAACCTCTTCCCGGAAGCGCTTAAGGCCTCGTGCAGGACGGGCATGATGTTCTCCATGTGCGCGCGCGATGCTATCTCCGGGACTATCCCGCCCCATTTCCTGTGCAGGTCCACCTGGGACGATATGACGTTCGACAAAACGACAGAGCCGTCTTCCACCACCGCCGCCGCGGTTTCGTCGCAGGACGTCTCGATACCGAGAATATACATAAATCTCCGTTTATTTATTATTACCTGAACTTACTGCGCCCGCATCGGAACCCGCCGCCTTCAACGCCTCCGAAACTCTCGCAAGACGCACGCCCTGCTTCGGGAGGTTCGGAAGCTCAATGCCGAGCACCTTCAGCGTCATGGGCCTCGGATGTCCTATCGCCACGGCTATCCCTCGCTTTTTTGCAATTGCGACCAGCCGCTCAAACTGCGCCTTTATATACGTCTCGTCCGATAAATCATCCAGGAATACGTCCCTGCGCGCAAACGGCACGCCTGCTTTTTTCGCCATGCGCCACCCTTCGCTCCCGGCGGTGGTGAGGCTGTCCACGAAGAAGAGTTTCCTGGATTTAAGACCGGCCATCAGCGCGCCCATTGCCGCCTTGTCTTCCGTAAGGAGCGAACCCATGTGATTGTTCACCCCTTCCGCCCCCGGCACGCTCGCCAGATCTTTTGATAAAGTATCGTCTATATCTTCCGGACTCATGCCCGACATTAGCGCGCCGGGCCCAAGGCCCTTGAGAGGCCCTTTCGGCTGCATCGGCAGGTGGAGGATGACCGTAAGCCCCGCGGCCTCGGCCTTCTTTGCCGTATCTGCCGAATACCGGAGGAGCGGGAGCACAGCCACGGCCACAGGCCCCGGCAGGGCAAGGACATCGTCAAGCTCTTTTGGATTATTGCCCATATCGTCTATGATGATTACTATCGCCGCCTCTTTTGCGGGAACGGGAAGGGCGCGCTTCGGGGCGGGCTTTGGTGATGCCTTCCGAGGCGCGGCGGGCCTGATTTTCCTTCCCGCTTCCTCCCGCTTCCCGCAAGACGTTATAAAAACCGCAAGCACGAGCAGGGCCGCAAGCGTTAAAAGCTTTTTAATCATCAAAACTCCTGATAAAAGAAAATATATTGTAAGCCGGAGCTGTTTTTAAGTCAAGGCTTCAAAACCGGTCAAAAATACAGTTGACACGGCCACGCGGATGCAGGATAATCAATCCGGAATTGATTCTTAAGGCCCGCCTCTTATGAAGTTGTTTTTTCTCTCATTATTCCTTTTTGCGTCCGCAGTCCTTGCGCAAGCCGCTCCAGGTGCGCCGACAGGCTCGCCCCCGGCGCCGATGCAGGCTTATTCCATTCCGGCTCCGCCCGGCGGCTATTCCGTTCCCGCGCCCCCGGCCCCGTTGCGGGGCTATTCCATTCTCACGCCGGACGAGCGGCCCGCATTTCATTTCGACGTCCACAGGAAATCGCGCAAGAACGATGGCGCCGCCGATAAGTTCGAGTCGGCTCTTGAGCTTTTCCAGAGAGGGGATTACTCCGGGGCCGCCGAGGCTGCCAGGAAAATCTACCGAAATTACTCCGGCACCGCATGGAAAGGCCGCGGCCTTTTCCTGGCTGCGCGCGCCTATGGCGCCGGGGGTAACCTGGACAAGGCCGTCAAATATTTCAAAATGTCCAAACAGAAACTGCCCGCGCTCTCCGGGTATGCCGATTTCATGCTTGCGGAGCGGCTCAGGCGGGCCGGGGATTACCACGATGCGCTCAGGCTGTATCTTGGCGCGGCGGACAAGGCCAGGGCGATTTCCGTCGATTGCATCCTCCAGGCGGGCGACATATGCCTGCTGCTCGGCAGGTATCCGGAGGCGGCAGAACTGATAGGGCGTCTGCCGATGAAACGGCTTTCCGGCGAGAGCGCGGCCAGGGCGGATTACATCATGGCCCTGGGGTATGCCGGGGCCGGCAAATCGAGGCAGGCGGTTAAATATTACGGCATCCTGTGGCGGAAATATCCGGGGCTTTCGTTCGGGCCGAGGGCCGGGAAGCGGCTCCGGGCGCTTGGCATAATCATTAAAAGATTCAACGCGGCTGATTACACGCAGAGGGCGGCATCGTTTATGAGATGGGGCATGTACGATGACGCGCTTAAGACATACAGGGAGGCGTACAAGCTCAAGAAAGAGTCCGATTTCCGCTCTGAAGTTCTGCTGGGAGAGGGAGAGTGTTACTTCCGCCTGAAAGACGACGTCAACTCCATAAAGGCCGTGCGCGCGTCCATTGCAACGGAGCTTCCGGAAGACAAGGCTTCGGAGGCGTATCTCCTGCTTGCAAGGGTTTATCTCCGCGAGGGCGACAAGGCTGAGTTCGCAGACACGGTAAACCGGTGCTTCAGGAAACATCCGCATGAAGCGGACAGCGCCGAAGCCCTCTACCTCCTCGGTACGGCGCTCTCCGAGGAGGGGGACTACGACGGCGCGCTTGACGCACTTGGCCGGCTTATCAAAGCTTTCCCCAAATGGCCCAGGATGGACGAGGCACTCTGGCAGGTTGGATGGGCGCGTTACAAAAAACAGGACTATGCAAGCGCCCAGGAAAGTTTCCACGCGCTTTACTCCGGCTTTCCGGACTCTTCCCTCGCTCCGCAGGCGCTTTACTGGCGCGCGAAGGCGCTGAGGCTTACGGGCGATAAAAAGGACTATTCGCGCCTCATCGGCCAGCTTGAGGCGTCTTATCCATACTCCTTTTACGGGCTTATTTCGGCCCAGCCGCCCCGGATATTCTCGGCCAGCGCAGAGCAAGACAACCTGCCCGGCCCGCAGGATATAGATGACGGGCCGGATGCGCCTCCGGCAACGCCTGACACAAGACTTGCCGCGGCCTACGAGCTTGGCCTCCAGGGCCTGGACAGGCTCGCGCTTAAGGAACTCAGGCGCGATGAGGCTTTATTCAAAATCCCGCAGGAGGCGGACAAGCTGGTAGACGCATACAATTTCGTCGGGGAATACAGAAGGCCGCTGGAACTCCTCACATCCGCATATTCCCGGAGCTTCCATGCCGGAAAGGCGGACATTCCGCTTGAAGCCCTGCGGGATCTCTTCCCGCTCCCGTACTGGGACGCCGTATACCTTGAAGCCGAGGGTTACGGCCTTGACCCGTGGCTCATATGCGCCGTAATCCGCGAGGAGTCTCACTGCTCACCCGATGCGGTATCGCCCGTCGGCGCAGTCGGGCTTATGCAGCTCATGAAGGGGACGGCGGATATCGTATGTCGAAAGATGAACGTTGACAGGCCGGAGAAGGGAGACCTTAAAAACTACCGCTTCAATATCCCCATAGGTTCCTATTATCTCCGCCAGCTTTTGAAGAAACACAACGGGCGCCTTGCATACGTCCTCGCCGAATATAACGCCGGGGCTGTAGCGTTGGCGCGGTGGACTTCCGCCGGGGACATGCCGGACGACTGTTTCATCGAGGACATCGATTACCCGGAGACCCGCGGATACGTGAAGAAGGTGCTAAGGAACTACTTCATGTACAAGAAGCTTTATTCCAGGTAGCGGCCTGTTTTTAATGGAAAATACCCTCCCCGCGTTCAAAAAAAGTTGCATTAATTGCGCTTTCCGGCTATTATTTTTCAATGCGAAAGAACCGATGGCAGATAAAATTCGGCATAATTCTACTGCTCCTTTCTTCGGCCTTATACGTCCTGCACTACCTCATATTCCATGACCTCCACGATCTCTTTATTCATTTGGTGGGCGAAGTCGCCTTTCTGCCGGTGGAGGTGCTGATTGTCACGTTGATAATCCACAAACTGCTCGACAGGAAGGAACGCGAACTGAGGCTCGACAAGATGAACATGGTAATAGGGGTATTCTTCAGCGAAATCGGAAGG
>JAJYGS010000028.1 GCA_021785055.1 Nitrospirota bacterium
CGTTGTTGACTTTAAAATGCTTTTCATTCAGCAGCCCTGCGACCTTGCGCAAAAGCTGCCTGCTTGAAATCCCCTTGTAAGCCTGGTCGGTGTCCGGGAAATTTGTTCCTATGTCCGGAAGGCCCGCGGCCCCCAGGAGGGCGTCCATTACGGCGTGGATAAGGACGTCCGCGTCCGAGTGGCCGAGAAGTCCCTTGACATAGGGAATCTCGACGCCGCCCAGAATCAGTTTTCGCCCCTCCACGAGCCTGTGGACGTCATAGCCGTTGCCTATTCTGACCCCCGGCCTCATTTTTCGCAGCCCGCCTTCCCCGCCGCCATCTCTACCACACCCGCCCCGCCGGCAAGTATGGCCTCTGCCAGTATCATGTCCTCCGGTGTGGTAATCTTGATATTGGCGTACGAGCCTGCGACAACCCTGACGGAACCGCCGTACCTCTCCACCAGGGAGGCCTCGTCGGTCCCGTAAAAACCTTCCGCGTATGCCTTCCTGAAGGCTTCGGCAATTACCCTGTACGGAAACGCCTGGGGGGTCTGGACATGCCAGAGAAGCCGCCTGTCCAGCGTCCTGCGGACGAGGCGGTCCGGGCCGACCTCCTTCAGGGTGTCCTTCGCGGGGACGGCGAGGACGGCGCCGTCGCACCCGTCAAGGGCAAGTATGAGGGCCGAAACCATCTCGCGGGTCACGAACGGGCGGACGCCGTCGTGAACCATGACCCAGCCGCCGGGAGGCTCCATGGCCAAAAGCCCGTTCCTGACCGAGTCCTGCCGCTCCCTTCCGCCTGGGACTACCCGCCTCACCTTCTTTAGCCCCTGGCCGTCCACGCACATCTCAAGGCATTCCTCCAGCTCCGCTTCCGGCACGACAGGTATCACCTCGCGAACCTCCGGCATATCATCTAAGCGCCTGAGAGTGTGCGCGAGGACGGGCATGCCGTTTAAGAGCAGGAACTGTTTCTTTACGCGCCCGCCCATACGGCTGCCGGAACCCGCCGCCGGGACAAGCACCGTAACCGACATCGGCGCGGGCTTCGGCCTCCCCGCCCCCTTTGCCGCCGCCGGTCTGCCGGCATCAGCTTGCGTTGACAACCTGGTATTCCTCTTTCTCGGTCTCTTCCTTGAGCCTCGTGAATATCATCCGCCCTGCGGTCGTCTGGAGAACCGACGTGACCGCCACGTCCACGGTCTTGCCGATGTGCTTCCTGCCGTTCTCCACGACGATCATCGTGCCGTCGTCCAAGTATCCCACGCCCTGGCCGAATTCCTTGCCTTCCTTGAGGACGAACACCCTCATAAGTTCGCCCGGCAGGACGACGGGCTTCACGGCGTTACTAAGCTCGTTTATATTCAGCACCGTCACGCCCTGGAGCTCCGCCACCTTGTTCAGGTTGAAGTCGTTCGTTATTATTTTCGCGTTCTTTACCTTGGCGAGCGCCACGAGCTTCGCATCGACCTCCCGAATCTTGGGGAAATCCTCCTCCACCACTCTCACGTCCAGGCCCGCCGTCTTCTGGATGCGGTGCAGGATGTCCAGCCCCCTCCTGCCCCTGGCCCTCTTCAAGGGGTCCGAGGAATCTGCGATGTGCTGAAGCTCGTGGAGGATGAACTGCGGTATCATAAAGACGCCTTCGAGGAAGCCGGTCTCGCAGATGTCGGCGATCCTGCCGTCGATTATTACGCTGGTATCGAGAATTTTGATATTCCCGGCCTCAGCCGAGGCTTTGAAGATGCCTATCGTCCTTCTGAAATCGAACTCTATGCCCTTCCTGGCTCCGAAGGCAAGCCCGAAATAGGCGAAGACGGAGTATACAAAGAACCTGGTTATCCCCCCGACGGTGGGCGAGAGGGGAAGGTTCTTTATCGGCACGCAGACGAGCGCCGCAAGCATGATGCCGAGCGCGAGGCCGATAATGGCGCCGGTCAATGCCCTGACCGGCGCCCTTCTTATGGCAAGTTCAAGGACGATGGCCGCCATGCCGACGGCCAAGCCAATCCCCGCGCCCAGGAAGGTATTCCCTCCCAGGTTCGTCATCTGCGAGAATATAAGCTGCCCCATTATCGCTGCGACAGCGAGAAAAACCACCCTGATTACGCTGAACATCAAAAAATCCCTTCTTTTTATTCTCCAGGGCTTACCGGAAGCCATAGCTCCGAACCCTGCCGGTTTATGAGCAGAAGCACGGCGGAATCCTTCTTCAGCTTCCCGACCTGGGTATTATAATCCGCTACGTCCTTTACGGTATGCCTGTCTATCTCTGTTATCACGTCGCCTCTCTGGAGGCCGGATTCCTCAGCCGTGCTCCCCGGCCTTACGGAGACGACCGCAACGCCGACCGCGTCGGACGAAAGCCCAAGCTTGCTTCTGATGTCCGGCGTCAGGTTTTCTACCCTGACGCCCTCGAGCACCGTGGCCTTGCCCGCCTCCTCCTGCTTGCCTGCCTTCGCCTCTTCCTTCTTGGGCAGTTCGCCGACGGTCACGGTAAGGGTCTCTTTTTTCTTGTCCCGGATAACCCCGACCTTCACCTTGCTCCCGACGGCGGTGGAGGCCGTAAGGTTCCTCAAGTGTCCGGAATCCTCCACCTTCTGGCCGTTGAATTCCTCGATTACGTCGCCGGACTTGAAACCCGCCTTCTCGGCCGGGCTTCCCTTGATGACCTCGCCGACAAGCGCGCCTTCGCCCACCGGTACGCCGAACTGCTTTGCCAGCTCAGGCGTTACGTCCTGGACGGAGACGCCGAGATAGCCCCTTATCACCTTGCCCGTCTTGATGAGGCTTTCCATGACCTGTTTGGCCATGTCGGACGGCACGGCGAAACCTATGCCCTGGTAGCCGCCCGTGCGCGAGTATATGGCGGTGTTGATGCCGACAAGCTCGCCCTTCATGTTCACGAGCGCCCCGCCGGAGTTGCCGGGGTTAATCGCGGCGTCGGTCTGGATGAAGTCCTCGTAGTCCTCTATGCCGACGTTTGCGCGTCCGACGGCGGAGATTATGCCCATAGTCACGGACTGCGTAAGTCCGAACGGCGAACCCACCGCCATGACCATCTCGCCCGGCCTCAGTTTGTCCGAATTGCCCCAGGTGATGGCCGGGAGGTCTTTCGCGGGGATTTTAATCACGGCAACGTCGCTCCTGGAATCCGCGCCCACGACCTTGGCCCTGAACTCGCGCTTGTCCGCAAGCACGACCCTTATCTCGTTTGCGCCCTCGACTACATGGTTGTTGGTAATGATATAGCCGTCCGAGGAGACGATTACGCCGGAACCCAGGCTCCGCTCCTTATACTTATATTCCTTCCCGCCCGGCTCGTTAGGCTCTCCGAAGAACTTCCTGAAGAATGGGTCCTCGAAGAACGGGTACATCGGGTTTTCTTCCTTGACTGTCTTGGTCGTGGAGATATTTACCACCGTGGGCGTAACCTGCGCCGCAACGTCTGCCAGTGCGTCCGACATCTGGACGAGGGCCGGGGATACCTTGAAGGCCTTCTCCTTCTGCGCCCTGCTCAGGTTCATTATACCGAGACGCGAGGAGACTATGAGGCCGGAAACGACGCCGACGGCAACCAGCACTACCACCCACACCCACGTCAAAAGTTTTTTGCGGTTCATTTTAGAATTACCTCCCGAATCGTTTCTACAAAATTATAACACCCGCTACACTGGAAGTAAATAAGTTATTGAGTTTTACGGAAATTCCGCCCCCGGAGGCCGCACCTTGCATACCCCGCGGATGTTCCTGTGACGCCCGTCCAGGTCGAGACCGTAGCCCACGAGGAAGTGGTCGTCCACCAGGAAACCGGTATAGTCCGGGTTTATCTCCGCTTTCCTTCCGGCGCGCTTGTCCAGGAGGGCGCAAACCTTCAACGTCTTGGGATTTCCGGCCATAAGCCTTTGAATAATAACGTTTAAAGTCAGCCCAGTATCCACGATATCCTCCACTAACAATACATCCTTGCCCTCGATATCCGCCTTCAACCAGCACTCCACCTTTACCTCTCCGGAGCTCTCGGTGGAAGAGTAGCTTCTCGCCCTCAGGAAGTCCACCTCCAAAGGCAACGTAAGTTCCCGGATTAAATCGGAAAAAAAGATAAACGAGCCGTTCAGGACGCACAAGGCGAGTATCCCCCGGCCGGCATAATCCCGGTTGATTTCCGCCCCCAGACGCCTCACGGCCTCCGAAATCTCGCCGGGAGAAATCACCTCCGAAAGCTCTTCCATACCTCAACCTGCCGGGCCTCGATTTAAAGAATGGACGCGAACGTATTCCTGCCCAAATAAATTACCACCATGATTTTCAATAGTCAAGAAAAGCGAAAATTTCCGGGGGCTATGTCTTGTGGCAGCCGGTGCACCGAGGGTCGGAGCGGATTCTTCGCGGAGCCTGCCCCCTGCTATCGTCATTCCCGTAAATGACGGGAATCCCGAAATTCAAAATTCAGGTTGCACATTAAAATCTTTTAATATAAGATGCAGCCTCATTTTATTGGAGAGTTTTTTAGCGACACGCATCTGTAGGGGCGCAAGTGTTATTGCGTCCGCCAAATCAATGAGGAGGCAGAGTATTATGAAGAAATTATTATTAACCCTTGCGGTCGGGATAGCCATGCTTTCCCTGCCCGTCTTCGCCAGCGCGGCGATCTTAGTGAATATGACCGGAGTCGTCACCGGGACGACGACCGTCAGGTTCCTGACCTCTAACGGCAAGAGGAAATTGCCCGTCCTGACACTGGCGCTTCTGAAGGGCAAGCTTGTGTCTATCG
>JAJYGS010000001.1 GCA_021785055.1 Nitrospirota bacterium
CGGGCGGGTTCGGGAGCAGGGGAATAAAAGGAAAAATCGCCGCAGTAAAATTCGCGCGCGAACGCCAGGTGCCGTATTTCGGCATCTGCCTTGGGATGCAGGTGGCCGTAATCGAGTTCGCCATGAACGTCTGCGGCAAGTCCGGCGCGAACAGCACGGAGTTCGATGTCAACGCGATAGATCCGATAATCTACCTCATGGAGAGATGGTACGACTACCAGAAGCAGGCCGTCCAGACGCGCACGAGCCAGTCCGATATGGGCGGCACGATGCGCCTGGGCGCATATCCCTGCGTGATAAAAGACGGCACGATAGCCCGCGAGATGTACGGCAAGGGCGAGATTATGGAGCGGCACCGCCACAGGTACGAGTTCAACAACCTGTACAAAGACATGGTCTGCGGGCATGGGCTCAGCATATCCGGCACGTCTCCCGACGGCGAGCTTGTCGAGATTGTCGAGATGCCGGGGCACCCGTGGTTCCTGGGCTGCCAGTTCCACCCGGAATTTAAGAGCCGCCCGCGCGACCCGCACCCGCTCTTCAAGGGGTTCATCGGCGCGGCGCTTAAGCACCAGCAGTCTGAGGAGCTGTCGCTGTAAACGCGGGGATTAGGGGATTTTGTAGGGGCGCAATTTTATTGCGCCCGGCAGTTGTCTGTCATTCTGAGCGAAGCGAAGAATCTGCGTATTTATGACGCGCGAAACCAACATAGGCAATGTCAAACTCGGCGGCGGGAACCCTCTCGTGCTGATTGCCGGGCCGTGCGTGATAGAGTCCGAGGCGAAGCTCTTGGACGCGGCGGAGCAGGTTGTGAAGGCGGCTGAGAATTTGCGCGTGCCGCTCGTATTCAAGTCATCTTTCGACAAGGCGAACCGAAGCTCCTCGTCGTCATACCGTGGGCCGGGTTTAGCGGCTGGTCTTAAACTGCTCGCAAAAGTGAAGGAGACTTTTCGCGTCCCCGTAATTTCGGACATCCATCTCCCGGAGCAGGCCGCGCCCGCTGCGGAAGTTTTGGACGCGCTCCAGATTCCCGCTTTCCTCTGCCGCCAGACGGACATCCTCCAGGCGGCGGCGAGGACAGGCAGGCCCGTGAACGTAAAGAAGGGCCAGTTCATGTCCCCCTGGGAGATGAAGAACGTAATAAACAAAATAAAAGAGGCCGGTGAAGCCCTCACCCCCTGCCTCTCTCCCACAGGGCGAGGGGTTTACGATGATATTATCCTGACCGAGCGCGGCGCGTCGTTCGGATATAACAACCTCGTCGTTGACTTCCGCTCGCTTGTAATAATGCGCGATATGGGCTACCCGGTAATATTCGACGCCACGCACAGCGTCCAGCTGCCCGGCGGCGGCGGGGACAAGAGTTCAGGCGACAGGCAGTTCGTCGCGCCCCTTGCGCGCGCGGCGGCGGCGGTCGGGGTTGACGGCATCTTCATGGAAGTCCATCCCTGTCCGGACGAGGCCCTCTGCGACGGGCCTAATATGGTGGATATTGCCGGGATGAGCATGATATTAAAGCAGGTTCTCGCAGTCCGGGCGGCGTCAGAGGCCGGTCGACCGGCGGCGGAGGCTTAATTGCTTGACAATGCGAAAAAAGTCCTGAAAATCGAGGCCGAGGCGATACTTGCCCTCATCGACAAGATCGACGGCGGGTTTACGCAGGCGATGGAGATAATCCTGTCCTGCAATGGCCGGGTAGTCGTTACCGGTATGGGGAAATCCGGCCTTATAGGCAAAAAAATCGCCGCCACGCTTGCCTCCACGGGCACTCCTGCGCTTTTTCTGCACCCCGCCGATGGCATACACGGAGACCTGGGGATGGTTATGAAGGGCGACGTGATTATCGCCATATCCAACTCCGGAGAGACGGAGGAAATCGTCAAATTGCTCCCTGTTTTCAAGAGGTTGGCCGTTCCTGTAATAGCCCTTACCGGCGGCATGGTTTCCTCGCTTGCAAGGGCCGCCGAGGTTACGATTGACGTTGGCGTCTCGGAGGAGGCCTGCCCGCTTGGGCTTGTGCCGACGGCTTCCACCACCGCCGCACTTGCGATGGGAGACGCGATGGCCATTACTCTGCTTGAAAAACGCGGGTTCAAAGAGGAGGACTTCGCCTGCTTCCACCCCGGCGGAAGCCTTGGAAAGAAGCTCCTCCTGCGTGTCGAGGACCTTCTTCACGCAGGGCCGGAACTGCCCGTCGTAAAAGCGGAAACCTCGATGCGGGAGGCGCTTTTCGAGATAACCTCGAAGAAGATGGGGGTAACGACGGTTGTGGATGGAAACGGTAAGCTTACAGGCGTCATAACCGACGGCGATTTAAGGCGTTACCTTGAGAAATCCGACGATCTCTTCTCCCGGAGCGCCGGAGAGCTGGCGCACGGCAACCCAAAGATAATAAACAGGAATTCGCTCGCAGCCGAGGCCGTTTCCGTAATGGAAAAACATTCCATAACCTCGCTTTTGACGGTGGACGACAAGGGCCGCCCGGACGGGATAATCCACCTGCACGACCTGCTGAAGGCGGGAATCGTATGAAAAACAAGGACCTGGAAATACGGCGTAAGGCCGCGAAAATAAAGCTTTTTATATCCGACGTGGACGGAGTGTTGACACGCGGGGAAATAATTCTCGATGCTAACGGCTTGGAATATAAAGCCTTTCACGTCCGGGACGGGCACGGGATAAAGCTCCTGATGCGGGCCGGAGTGGAAGTGGCGCTCATTACTGGCAGGAATTCCAAGGTGGTGGATGTCCGGGCCAGGGAGCTTGGAATAGAACACGTAATCCAGGGAGCTAAGGAAAAACTCCCGGCATATCAAGAACTTAAAGACAGGCTGGGGGTCGTGGACGAGGAGGTCGCCTATATCGGGGACGATAACGTGGACCTGCCGGTGATGAGGCGTGTGGGGCTTTCCATTGCCGTTGCGGACGCGGAGCCGTATGTCAGGGAAGCTGCTGATTTTGTTACGGAAAGGGGAGGCGGTCAGGCCGCGGTGCGCGAGGCCATAGATTTAATACTGAAGGCGAGGGGGGACTGGGACAGGATAAACTCTAAATATTTCAATGGGTAAACGTATCGCAAAGCCTGCCTTTTTCCGGTTATATAAATAACATTGAATTAATCGCCGCCGGCCGTTTAAAACCTGCGAAAACGCGAAATTGGACTTCAATGTTTTCAATGGGTTACGATGGTAAAAAACCGATTATTCGCTTCGTTCGGAATGGCGGAATTATATAGCGTAACTATCTGTAAAATAAGCTTAATCTGCATCAAAAGTCCGTAAAAATCACCCCGTCCCCGCGCCCCTTTTTCGGCCTGAAAACCGCCCGCTCCGCTGTAAAAACCACCCCGGAAAAAGGCCGCGGATGTCCCGTTTCAAAAAATAGGGACAGACCCCATATTTTTTAATGAATTTCATTTTCAGCCGACGGGGAGCCTCGCAATGACGGGCATCGGGCGCAAGTGAACTTGCGCCCCTGCAATGACAGGCGGTGGGCACGGGGCGGGAACGATGAGCAACGGGCGTTGTAAATTCCTTACTATAAAATCGCCGTCTCGCGTTAAACCCTGAATATTCTGCTTGATAATCGACCGCGCAATGCTGTAAAATTCGCAAGGCGTCAACTAACCGGAACCGGTAGACCGGCTTCGAAATGGGGATAAATCGGCCTTGAACCTACCTAATGCACTCACGCTCCTAAGAGTCCTGCTGATACCCGTATTTATTTTTTTCCTCTCGTCTTATACCCCTTTTGATATTCCGCTCGGGACACGGGCCGTAATCGCCACATGTATTTTTTTCGCGGCGTCCTTGACCGACTGGCTGGACGGCTACATAGCCCGGAAAACCGGCCAGATTACGAAGCTCGGAAAGCTCTTCGATCCAATCGCGGACAAGCTCCTTACGTCGTCCGCGCTCATACTCCTCGTATCGCTCCACGGGCAGGTGCCGGCGTGGATTGCGATTGTTATAATCGGCAGGGAGTTCGCCGTGACGGGGCTTCGTGCGGCGGCGTCTTCGGCGGGTTACGTGATACCCGCCGCGGAGGGCGGAAAGGCCAAGATGGTATTCCAGACGATAGCCATCATCGCGCTTCTTCTGGACATCGGCGTGAAGTTTGCGTATTTCGACGCATTCTGGATAGGCACTGTCGCGCTCTGGATTTCCATGATACTTGCGATAATCTCCGGCGTCCAGTATTTTGTCGGGTACTGGGATAAAATCGGCCTGTCAGGGGAGGGGGGCGAGCCTTGATCTGGGTATTTTGCGCGCTGGCATATCTTCTGGGTTCCATCCCCTTCGGCCTGATTGTAGCGAAGGTCTACGGGGCGGATTTGCGCTCGAAGGGCAGCGGGAATATCGGCGCAACCAACGCGCTTCGGGTCATAGGGAAAAAGGCTGGCGCGCTGACGCTCCTTGGCGACATGCTCAAAGGGGCGGCGGCGGTTCTGATAGCGCTGAACTTTGCCGGGTACGAGGCGGGAGTCATTGCCGCCGGCGCGGCGGTAATCGGGCACGATTTCCCCGTGTTTGCGAAGTTCAAAGGAGGCAAGGGGGTCGCCACGAGCCTGGGGGCGCTCCTGGCGCTGGAACCCTACATCGGAATCGCGTGCCTTTCGATATGGGTAATCGCCTTTCTCGCGTTCCGCATATCGTCCGTAGGGGCGCTGGCGGCCTTCGCCGCCCTGCCTGTTCTGGTTCTGATATTAAAAAGCTTTAATTACCCGTTGATTATGCTTTCT
>JAJYGS010000100.1 GCA_021785055.1 Nitrospirota bacterium
ATCCCGCCCTGCCTGTTGGCCGCCGTCGGGCGGGTATGCCGCTTGACAATATTCATCTTTTCCACGAGCAAGCGGTCTTCCTTCGAGAGTACCCGGTATACCCTTCCGGTCTTGCCTTTTTCCTTGCCGGCGATGACCATCACCGTATCGTTTTTCTTTATATTTACGCCCATCCTGATAGCCCCCTTAAAGTACTTCCGGCGCCAGTGAAATTATCTTCATAAAGTTCTTCCAACGGAGCTCTCTGGCGACGGGACCGAATATGCGGGTGCCAATAGGCTCCCTCTGGTTGTTTATCAAGACCGCGGCGTTCTTGTCGAACTTTATATACGAGCCGTCGTTCCTTCTGACTTCCTTCGACGTCCTCACTACGACCGCTTTTGCCACCTTGCCTTTTTTGGCGGTGCCTTCGGGAATAGCCTCCTTTATGGAGACGATGATTATGTCCCCGACCGTGGCGTAGCGCCGCCGGGTTCCCCCTATCACCTTTATGCACATAACCTTTTTGGCGCCGGAATTGTCCGCAACATCCAGCATAGTCTGGACCTGGACCATTGTTAACCTCTCCCTTCAGGCCTTATCCGGCCTTCTCTATTACCTCTACGACTTCAAATCGCTTGTCCTTGGAAAGCGGCCTGGTCTCGGCCACCCTGACGGTATCGCCAACCGCGCACTCGTTCTTTTCGTCATGGGCCTTCAAGCGGGCTACACGGCTTACAATTTTTTTGTAGACCGGGTGCGGCACTCTTCTTGTGACCCTGACGACGACCGTCTTGTCCATCTTGTCGCTTACGACTTCTCCCGTGAATGTCTTCTTTTCGGCCATCAGCCTTATCCTCCGGGGATAATCCCCAATTCTCCTAACCAAGCTGTCCCCATCCCGCGCCGAATCTGAAAGCTCCACATCCGCATACCGACGCGCCTTACGAGATCAGCCCCCGATTTCCTTTTCTTTAAGCACGGTCTTTATCCGCGCAATGTCCCTTTTTACGTCGCGGATGCGCATCGGGTTTTCTATCTCACCCATCGCAAGCTGGAAGCGCAGGTTGAACCGCTCCTTGTCCAGGTCTGAAATCTTGGACTTAAGCTCCTCAGGAGAAAGGTCCTTTATTTCGGATGCCTTCACAGCAGTCCTCCTTCCCTGGATACAAAGCGGGTTGCGAGCGGGAGCTTATGCGCGGCGAGCCTGAGCGCCTCGCGCGCCACTTCTTCCGGCACGCCTGCCATCTCGTATATTATACGGCCAGGCTTCACGACGGACACCCAGTATTCAGGAGCGCCTTTCCCCTTGCCCATCCTGGTCTCGGCGGGCTTTTTGGTTATGGGCTTGTCCGGGAATATCCTGATCCATATCTTGCCGCCCCTCTTTACGTGTCGGGTCATGGCGATACGGGCGGCCTCTATCTGGGCGCTTGTCACCCAGCCCGGCTCGAGGGCCTTCAGGCCGAATTCGCCGAAGCTTATATCCCCGCCCCGCCAGGCCTTCCCGTTCATGGTGCCTTTCTGCTTCTTTCTGTATTTGACTTTCTTCGGCGCTAACATTTATAGCTCCCTTTATTATTCAGCCGCAGCAGGCTAATTCAACTAAAATGGGCCCAGCCGTTCCTGCGCAATACCAAACTGCGTCCGTATACCGGTTATATCGCCGCTGTTTCGCCCAGGATGTCGCCCTTGTATATCCAGACCTTGACGCCTATCTGCCCGTATGTCGTCTTGGCCTCGGCAAAACCGTAGTCTATGTCCGCCCTGATGGTGTGCAGCGGCACTCTACCCTCCCTGTACCACTCCGAGCGGGCTATTTCGGCGCCCGCCAGGCGTCCGGCGCAGGCTATTTTTATCCCCTGCGCCCCAAACCGAAGCGAAGAAGTAACCGACTTTTTCATTGCGCGCCGGAAGGCTATCCTGCGTTCGAGCTGAAGGGCTATATTCTCAGCCACGAGCTGGGCGTCCATCTCCGGCTTTCTTATTTCCATAATATTAATATAGACCTGCTTGCCGGTCTGGTCCTCAAGCTCTTTTTTGAGCTTGTCCACCTCGGCGCCTTTTTTGCCGATGATGATACCTGGGCGGGCAGTGTAAATGTTTACCTTTATCCTGCTGCCCGCGCGCTCGACGTCTATCTTGCCGACCCCCGCGTGAAATAGCTTCGCCTTAACGACCTTGCGGAGCCTTAAGTCTTCGTGCAGATATTCGCCGTATTCTTTTCTGGCAAACCAGCGCGAACTCCAGGTTTTTATGACGCCAAGCCTGTAACCGACCGGATGGACTTTCTGGCCCAAACGCTCACCTCCGATTATTCTTTTTCGCCTTATTCGTCGCCCAGCACCAGGGTAATATGGCTGGAACGTTTCCTTATGATATTAGCCCTGCCCATCGCGCGGGGCATAACCCTCTTCAAGACCGGCCCCTGGTCAACAAATGCCGCTTTCACTTTGAGCCTGTCCACGTCGGAAACATTCTTCTGTTCCGCGTTGGCTATGGCGGATTTCAGCAGTTTCTCGACTACGCGGGACGCATGCTGCGGCATGAACTTCAGCATATTCATGGCCTCGCCTGCCTTCTTGCCCCGTATGACATCGATAACAAGCCGCGCCTTTCTGGGCGTGACCCTTATAAACCTTGCCTTTGCAGTGGCTTCCATTGAAACCGACCCCTCTTATCCTTGTTTTGCCGTTCCCGGTCCTGTAGTTGTTTTCTTCTCGGACCCGCCGTGGCCCTTGAACTGCCTTGTGGGTGCAAATTCGCCCAGTTTATGGCCAATCATGTTCTCGGTGACATAAACCGGGATAAATTTTTTCCCGTTGTGCACTGCCAACGTATGGCCTATGAATTCCGGAACAACCATGCTACTCCTGGACCAGGTCTTCATTATTTTCTTGTCCCCGGCCTCGTTCATCTTGACTACCTTAGACAGCAGGCTTTCCTGGACGTAAGGCCCCTTGTTTACCGATCTTGGCACAGCGCTCCTCCTGAAAAATCAGCCCTTAAACTACTTTCTCTTCTTGACGATAAACTTGTCCGCATTCCTGCTCTTCCTGGTCTTGACGCCTTCCGGCTTGCCCCAGGGCGAGCATGGGGGCCTTCCGCCCGACGAACGGCCTTCTCCGCCGCCAAGGGGATGGTCTACCGGGTTCATCGCGACGCCCCTGACCTTCGGCCTCTTGCCGAGCCAGCGGGAACGCCCGGCCTTGCCCAGGGAGATGTTCTCGTGGTCTATGTTGCTGACCTGCCCTATGGACGCCTTGCAGTCCATAAGAACCATCCGCACCTCTCCGGACGGGAGCCTAAGCTGGGCATATTTGCCTTCCTTGGCCATGAGCTGGGCATACGACCCTGCGCTCTTGACCATCTGCCCGCCGCCGCCGACCCTCATCTCGACATTATGCACCTGGGTACCGAAGGGGATGTTCTTGAGCGGCAGGCAGTTGCCGGGAAGTATATCCGACTCCGGCCCCGACATTACCATGTCTCCCGCCTTCAGTCCGACCGGCGCAAGGATATATCGCTTTTCGCCATCGGCATAATGCAAAAGCGCAATCCTGGAGCTCCTGTTCGGGTCGTATTCGATGCTTGCGACTTTTGCGGGTATCCCGTCTTTATCCCGCTTGAAATCGATTATCCTGTAGGCCCGTTTGGAGCCGCCGCCGCGCCGGCGGACGGTTATCCTGCCATAGGAGTTCCTGCCCGCGCTCTTGGAATAGACCTTTACGAGGCCCTTTTCAGGCTCTTTTTTGGTTATGTCCTCGAAGGTGTCCACTGTCTGGAAACGCCTTGCGGGAGAGGTCGGTTTATATGATTTTATAGCCATATTAAAATATATCTCCCAAATCCCGGTTCAAACCTCAAGATAACTGCCGTCGCGCCTAAAAAGAATTATTCACGCTCCCTGCAAATATTGCCGTCCCTTGGGCCATGCCCACTTATTTCACGCCTTCGAGATACTCGACGGTCTGGCCTTCCTTCAGCGTGATAACCGCCTTTTTCCAGTCCGAACGCACGCCCTGGCGCGCTCCCAGGCGCTTTCTTTTGCCCTTGAAGACCATGGTGCGCACTTCGTCCACCTTCACCTTGAAGACGGCTTCGACCGCGTTCTTTATCTCTATTTTGTTCGCGTCCGGAGAAACCTGAAGCACTATCTTGTTCTGGCTTTCCTTCAGCTTTGAACCCTTCTCGGTGATAAGGGGTTTCTTTATAATCTCATATATGCTTTTCATGAAAGCGCCTCCTGGAGCTTCTCCAACGACTCCCTGTCCGAAAGCAGGTTCTTGTACTTCAGGAGGTCGTAGATATTTATATTCTCCACGCGGCATACCTTCACGCTTGGGATATTCCGCGCCGCAAGATATATGCTCCTGTCTGCGCCTGAGGTCAATACAAGAGTAGAACCAGTAAGCCCCAACGAGGAGAATAGCGCGGCTGCGGCCCTGGTTTTAGGCTCCTCTACCGTGAGCTTATCCATGACGAGAAGCTCTCCGCCCGCAACCTTGGCCGACAGCACCGCCGCAAGTGCCGCCCTTGACGCCTTTTTGGGCATGGAATAGGAATAATCCCTGGGATGCGGCCCGAATATTATGCCGCCGTGCCTCCAAAGCCCTGACCGCGAAGACCCGGCGCGGGCCCGGCCCGTTCCTTTCTGCCGGTACGGCTTTACACCGCCGCCGCTGACGAAATGGCGCGTCTTTGTCTCCGACGTGCCCTGGCGGGCATTCGCCCTCTGCATCAGG
>JAJYGS010000163.1 GCA_021785055.1 Nitrospirota bacterium
GATGTCGCCCGATGGATTCCCCCGCAGGCGGCTTGAACGGGGAGGTGGCCGAGCGGTTAATGGCAGCAGACTGTAAATCTGCCGGTCTTGCACCTACGGAGGTTCGAACCCTCCCCTCCCCACCATCGCAGCTTAATCAGGGGCGCAGTTTTGTTTGCGGGAGGCCGGGTCGCCATTTGAGGCTGGTCTGCCGTATTGCTTTAAGTCTCGCGGGTGTAGCTCAGTTGGTAGAGCGCCAGCCTTCCAAGCTGGGGGTCGCGGGTTCGAGCCCCGTCGCCCGCTCCATAACGCCGTGGGCCGGGGGCGCAGGGGTTCCATGCCGGAAACCGTTTCAAGAGCGCAGGGCCGATGATGCCGCGGGTATGGGGGCAAGAGGGGTTTGATGGCCCGGCTTCCGCTATATAAAATTATTTTCGCGGCTCTTGCAGTATTTCTTGCGATACTGTCGTCCGCGGCGAATGGCCGCGCCGGCGATTCCGTGATACGGGCGCAGGCCGGGACGACAAAAGGGCGGGCTATACAGGCGCTTAACGCCGGGGATTTCGACGGCGCGGTAAATATACTCGAAAGCGATAAGTTCCGGGACCCGTTCGACGACGACTACAAAACTCTCCTGGCCCAGGCATACGACGGACGGGGCTGGAAGAGGCTGAACTCCGGAGATTTCAAGGGGGCGCAAAAGGACTTCGGGAAGGCGCGCCTTGACGAGCCGGAGAAAAAGTTTTCGACATATTTCGGGCTTGCCTACTGTTCCTATCGCCTGGAGCAGACGGACGACGCGCGGGGCTATCTCGACGAGGCGCTTTACCTGAACCCCTCCAGCGTGCAGGCCCGGACCCTCAAAGGGGAGATATATTACCAGCGCGGGCGCCTGCGGGACGCCGTGTCTGAATGGGAACAGGCGCTCCAGGACAGACCCGGAGACAAGGTCATACAGGGCCTGCTTGCGAAGGCCAGGAAAGAGCTTGGAGTCGAAGGCTCCTTCACGAGGAAGGAGACCTATAACTTCAATTTAAAATACGACGGCGAGGAAGACAGAAAACTGGGCGAGCTTGTGCTCGATATATTGCAGGGCGTCTCTTCCGATGTCGGGAGCGACCTCGACTTCTACCAGAAGGAGCCCGTTAACGTCATCCTCTATACCCGGCGCCAGTTTGTCGATATAACCAACGCGCCGGCGTGGTCCGATGGCGTATTCGACGGCAACATCAGGATACCCGCGGGCGGCGGCAGGATAGACAGGACGGCGCTTTCGGCTGTGCTTCACCACGAATACACGCACGCGGTGATACACACGGAGATAAGCGGCCATGTGCCGGCCTGGCTGGACGAAGGGGTCGCGCAGTATGAGGAACACTGGGCCAGTCGGCGGCGGGCGGGCGATTTCGCGCCAGTGCCGCTAAACAGTCTTGACGACAGTTTTACGAAACTTGACGCGACAAAGGCGAGAGGGGCATATGCCGAATCGCTCTCTGCCGTCCGGTATTACATAAACAGATACGGGATGTACAGCCTCTCCCAGCTTATAAAGGAAATGGGAAAGGGTAAGGACGTATCCGGGGCGATGCAATATTCCGCCGGCGTGAGCCTTGCCGAGTTCGAGCGGGACTGGCGGGAAGACCTTGGCAGGTAAGCGGGGCAGGGTAGATTATCCGGACTGTCCGGGCCGGAGACGGTTAATCGGTACGCTGTGGCATTTCGTTTATAGATGCGGTGCGGCGTTTGAAGTCGGGCGCCTGTATATAAAGCAGGCCGACGTAGCTCAGTCGGTAGAGCGCGTCCTTGGTAAGGACGAGGTCACCAGTTCGATCCTGGTCGTCGGCTCCAGGAAACAGTCAGGCGAGGGAAAGTCTTCCGGCGAAACGGCATTGAACCGGACGCGGGGAGGGTTTGCACCTTCGTGTTTTTTCGTTTTAAGGCGGGCGCAGCTTAGGTTTGTAAAGGGATAAATATAAAGACGTGGCGGCGTGAGCGGGCTTGAAGCAACAGACCGTGACCGGCCCAGGGGGGAACAATGGCAAAGGAGAAGTTTGAGAGGAAGAAGCCGCATGTTAATGTTGGTACGATAGGTCATGTTGATCACGGGAAGACGACGTTGACGGCGGCGATAACGAAGACGCTTGCGACGAAGGGTCAGGCGAAGTTTACGGCTTTCGACCAGATAGACAAGGCTCCGGAGGAGCGTGAGCGCGGCATAACGATAGCGACGGCGCACGTTGAATACGAGACGGTGAACCGGCACTATGCTCACGTTGACTGCCCTGGTCATGCGGACTACGTCAAGAACATGATAACGGGCGCGGCGCAGATGGACGGTGCGATTTTGGTTGTTTCTGCTGCGGATGGTCCGATGCCTCAGACGCGGGAGCACATACTTCTGGCGCGTCAGGTGGGCGTTCCTTACATAGTTGTGTTCATGAACAAGGTTGATATGGTAGACGACCCGGAGCTTCTGGAGCTTGTGGAGCTTGAGCTTCGGGAGTTGCTCAGCAAGTACGAGTTTCCGGGCGACGACATACCCATCGTGAAGGGTAGCGCGCTGAAGGCTCTTGAGTCTGCCGCCACGGACCCTGCCGCCGCGGAGTATAAGTGCATATGGGATTTGATGGACGCGGTAGACAGCTACATCCCGACGCCGGAGCGCGCGATAGACAAGCCGTTTTTGATGCCTGTGGAGGACGTGTTCACGATTTCGGGACGCGGCACTGTCGTGACGGGGAGGGTTGAGCGCGGCATTGTGAAGGTAGGCGACGAGGTCGAGATAGTGGGCATACGGGACACGCAGAAGACGATAGTTACGGGCGTCGAGATGTTCCGGAAGCTTCTGGATCAGGGCCAGGCCGGCGACAACATCGGCGTTCTTCTCAGGGGCACGAAGAAGGAAGACGTTGAGCGCGGGATGGTTCTGGCGAAGCCGAAGTCGATTACGCCGCACACGAAGTTCAAGGCGGAGGCGTATATACTGACGAAAGAGGAAGGCGGGAGACACACGCCGTTTTTCAACGGGTATCGTCCTCAGTTCTACTTCCGGACGACGGACGTGACGGGGGTCGTGAAGCTGCCTGAGGGAGTGGAGATGGTGATGCCGGGCGATAATGTTTCGATGGAAGTGGATCTTATCACGCCGATAGCGTGCGAGAAGGAGCTCCGCTTCGCCATACGCGAAGGCGGCAGAACCGTCGGCGCCGGCGTCGTTGCGGATATAATAGAGTGAGGTTGACGTGGCACAGAAAATAAGGATAAGGCTGAACGCCTACGACCACAGGCTGCTTGACCAATCGGTTACCGAGATAGTGGACACGGCGAAAAGAACCGGTGCGCGGGTGTCCGGCCCGGTGCCTTTGCCCACGAAGATAAACAGGTACACCGTGCTCAGGTCCCCGCATGTGGACAAAAAATCCCGCGAGCAGTTTGAGATAAGAACACACAAGCGCCTTATCGACATTCTGGACCCTACGCCGCAAACCGTTGACGCGCTTATGAAATTGGATCTTTCCGCCGGCGTGGATGTGGAGATAAAGTTATGATAAGCGGTATTATAGGGAAGAAGCTGGGGATGACCCAGATTTTCATGGACGATGGGCGCGTTACGCCTGTTACGGTTATAGAGGCCGGGCCGTGCGCGGTTGTCCAGAAAAAGACGGTCCCTGCGGACGGCTATGACGCGGTGCAGATAGGTTTTCTTGAGATGCGGGAAACAAAAACGAACAAGCCCATGACAGGTCATTTCAAGAAGGCGGGCACCGCATCCTACAGGCACCTGCGGGAATTTCATGGCGATACCTCCGACATGGAGCCGGGGTCGAAAATAACGGTGGAAATATTCGCCAGGGGCGACAAAGTATCCGTAATGGGGATGTCCAGGGGCAAGGGTTTTCAGGGTGTCATCAAGCGCCACCATTTCAAGGGCGGGGGCGCGACCCACGGCTCGATGTTCCACAGGGAACCGGGAGGCATAGGTTCATCGGCATGGCCGTCCAGGGTATGGAAGAACAAAAGGCTTCCGGGCCATATGGGCAACGGGAGCGTTACCACCCGCGGCCTGGAAGTGGTCGATGTCAAAGCCCAGGATAATATCCTGCTGGTCAAGGGCGCAGTCCCGGGATCTCCCGGCGGGATTGTCATCGTAAACAAAATATAAGGGCAGTCCAAGGAGATAAAGGATGCCATCGGTAGATTTAGTAGATTCAAAAAAGCAAAAGACGGGAAACGTTAACCTTTCGGACGATGTTTTTGGGGTAAAGGTTAATTCCGGCCTCGTACATGAAGCCTTCCTGATGCAGAGGGCGAATGCCCGCCAGGGCACGTCGGAGACAAAGACGCGCCATTTCGTCAGCGGCGGCGGTGTAAAGCCGTACCGGCAAAAAGGAACGGGCCGGGCCCGCGCTGGGTCTTCGCGGTCAGGGCTTTGGAGGCACGGCGGCATAATTTTCGGGCCGCATCCCAGGGATTATTCCTATTCCATGCCCAAAAAGGCGTCAAGGGCGGCGCTTGCGGCGGTGCTGTCGGCCAAGGTTGCGGACGGAGAGCTTCTCGTCATGGATAAGCTCACGTTAGAGGAGCCTAAAACCAGGGCCGCAGCCGCGTTATTCTCCTCGTTGGGGCTTACTGGTTCTACTCTTGTATTGACCTCAGGCGCAGACAGGAGCATATATCTTGCGGCGCGGAATATCCCAAGCGTGAAGGTATGCCGCGTGGAGAATATAAATATCT
>JAJYGS010000183.1 GCA_021785055.1 Nitrospirota bacterium
TTTCCCCTATGGCGATGGGATATACCGCCGGCCCGCCGCCGATGTCGGCGAACCTGCCGACGCCTTTTAAGTCCACCTCTTCGGCGAACTTCCGCGCCGTCGGATAGCCTATCTCGAACATCCCGCAGATGAAGTCTTCGTTGAGCTTCCTGTCGGACAGGAGCTTCGGCGCCGCTTTTATTTTTCTCCGGCCCTTCTTTACCGCCGCATCGAGACCGGCCCAGGACGCGTACAGGTGGTTCATGTGCCTCAATATGCGCGAGAGGCCCTCATCCGAATCCTCTCCGAGATATTTTTTTACGTCGGGGGCGTCGTAGAATCTCCCTCTTTTATGCTCAAGGAGCTTCAACCCGACAAGCGCGCCCACGAGCATTCCGCACGCCTCCGCATCGAGGTTCAGGGCGTCTGCCACCTCCACGGCCTTAAGACCCTTCCCGGCCAGAAGCCTGAATATCCCAAGCTCGTTCGCCGCAAGGATTATCTTCGCGGACTGGAACCCGGACGCCATCGCATGAATCCGTTCCTGCGTAATAGCCATGTCAATCTCCCGTGTCAATGACCATGCCGTCGTAGGCAAGCTCCATGCCCGGCGGCAAGTCTTTCATTACGGTTTCGTAATCGAACCCGTGCGCCATGTGCGTAAAAATCGCCCTGCCGGGCTTTAACGCCTCAACATACTCCATCGCCTGCGCAATCGTCACGTGCGACGGATGCGGCTCAACCCGCAGGGCCTCGATAACCAGCACGGACAGGCCCCTTAAAAGCTCCATCGACTCCTCCGGTATCTCGCTGAAATCCGTTATATACGCGAAGTCGTCGAACCGGTATCCGAATATCGGCAGGTCGCCATGCATTACCTCGACCGGTGTAATCTTCATACCGAAGAGCTCGAACGGCTCCTCTATCTCGTGCGTGGTGAGGTTCGGCTGCCAGCCGGGCTTGCCCTGGAAAACGAAAATATACTTGAAGTTGTCCCGGAGCGTCCTCAGGGTCTCAGGGCTTCCGTAGCAGGGAATGCTCGTCCCCTGGAGCCAGTTGAACCGCCTGAGTTCGTCTATGCCGTGCGTGTGCTCGGCGTGGGGATGGGTATAGAGCACCGCGTCGACGTGCTCGATACCGCCCGCTATGGCCTGCGCGCGGAGGTCCGTGGCCGTATCGACAAGGACGCTTTTGTCTCCCTTTGTGACAAGTATGGATGCGCGGAGCCTCTTGTTCCTGGTGTCTTTGGACAGGCACACGGGGCACTTGCAGGCAATCATCGGCACGCCGAAAGACGTGCCGCAGCCGAGGATGGTTATTTTCATTCGGTTATGCGCTTTTTATCCGGCAATCCGGTATCATTCGTTTACAACCCCCGCATCGATATGCAGCAACCTCCTGGGCATCATCTCGATAAGCTCGCGGTTATGCGTGGCGAGGATAATCGTCGTCCCAAGAGCATTGATGTCCTTTATGATGCCCATGATAATCCGGGTTGTGTCGTAGTCGAGGTTCCCGGTAGGCTCGTCCGCCAGGAGTATTACCGGCTCCTTCACGAGAGCGCGAGCGAGCGCCGCCCTCTGCTGTTCCCCGCCGGAAAGCTCAAGGGGATAGCTGTCCTTCTTCTTGTAGATGTCGAGCGCCTTCAAGACCGAATCTGTCTTCTCCCTTATTTTTTCCTCCCTCGCCCCGGCTACGCGAAGCGAAAGGGCGACGTTCTCGAATATGCTCTTCCTCTCTATCAGTTTGAAGTCCTGGAACACGACCCCGATGCTTCTCCTTAGTCCGGGTATGTCTTTCTGTTTGAGCCTCGCGACATTCCGTCCCGCGACGAGTATCTGGCCGTCGTTCGGCTCCTCGGCGCAGAGGATGAGCTTTATGATGGTGCTCTTCCCCGCGCCGGACGGGCCGGTCAGGTAGACCATCTCGCCTTTTTTAAGCTGAAACGTAACGTCGCTGACAGCGGGCCTGGGTCCGCCGTAGGACTTGGTGACGTGATAGAACTGAATCATCTCAGACTTTGCGAGGTTTTTTCGCCACAGCTTCTTTTGCGGCCTTTTTTATATCACTGGCCGTGAGTCCGTATTTTTCCATGAGGTCGTCCGGCTTGCCGGACGTCCCGAATACGTCCTTTATGCCGAGACGAACAAGCGGCACGGGACACGCCTCGGAGATTACCTCGGCCACTGCGCTCCCAAGGCCGCCGATTATCGAATGCTCCTCGGCGGTGACTATCGCTCCGGAACCCTTTGCCGCCTCTATTACCGCATCGGCGTCGAGCGGCTTTATAGTGGACATGTTTATCACGCCCGCCGAAATACCCTCAGCCAGAAGCTCCTCCGCGGCCCTCAGTGCCTCCGGCACCATCACGCCGCAGGCTATGACGGTAACGTCGGAGCCTTTCTTCAGGACGTTCGCCTTCCCTACCCTGAAACCGTAGGAGTCGTCGTAGATGACCTCCGTCTTTGCGCGGCCCACTCTGATATACGTCGGGCCGGCATATTCTCCCATAGCCATTATAGCCTTGGACGTCTCGACGCCGTCCGCCGGGACGATGACGGTCATGCCGGGAATCGTGCGCATGAGCGATATGTCCTCGACGGACTGGTGAGAGCCGCCGTCCTCGCCGACGGTGATCCCGGCGTGGGATGCGACGATCTTTACGTTCAGCCCAGGGTAGCATATCGACTGGCGTATCTGCTCCCACGCGCGGCCGGTGGCGAATACCGCGAACGTGCTGGCGAACGGGATCTTCCCGCCGAGCGAAAGCCCCGCCGCGATGCCCATGAGGTTCTGCTCCGCAATGCCGACGTTAAAGAACCTCTCCGGGAACTCCTTGCCGAAGACCTTCGTCTTCGTGGAGCCGGAGAGGTCCGCGTCGAGCGCTACCACCGACGGGTTCTTCCTTCCGAGTTCCAGGAGCGCCTTGCCGTACGCCTCCCTTGTAGCAACCTTATTGCTCAATGTATAACTCCTTTTTGCAGGGGCACGATTCATTGCGCCCCTACACTATATAAAATTTACTTTCCCCCGCCCAGTTCCTTCAGCGCCGCTTCCAGTTCCTTGTCGGACGGCGGCGTGCCGTGATATTCCACCTTCCCCTCGAAGAGCGAGCATCCCTTGCCCTTTATCGTCCGGGCGATTATCGCCGTCGGCCTGCCTTTGTGTGCCTGTGCGCGGTCGAGCGCGTCTATAATCTCTTCCATGTTGTGGCCGTCGATGCTTATCGTATCCCAGCCGAAAGAGGCGAACTTGTCGGGTATGGAATCCACGCACATGACCTCGGAACACGCGCCGTCGATCTGAAGGCCGTTGTTGTCGATTATAGCCGTGAGGTTATCCAGGCCGTAATGGGCTGCGGCCATAGCCGCCTCCCAGACCTGGCCTTCCTGGAGCTCGCCGTCCCCAAGCAGGGCGTAGACGCGCCAGGACGCAGCGTCCATCTTCCCTGAGAGCGCCAGACCGCATGATACGGACAGCCCCTGCCCCAGCGAGCCGGTGGATATTTCCACGCCGGGAAGCTTCCTTGAGTCCGGATGCCCCTGCAACCTGCTCCCGAACCGGCGGAGGGTTTTAAGCTCGTCGAGCGGGAAATATCCTGAACGCGCAAGCGCGGCGTAGAGCACCGGGGCCGCGTGACCCTTGCAGAGGATGAACCTGTCCCGCTCAGGCCATTTCGGGTCAGAGGGCCTGTGCCGCATCTTGTGGAAATAAAGCGCCGTAACTATATCCGCCGCCGAGAGCGAACCTCCGGTATGTCCGGAACCGGCCTTGTTGAGCATCTCGACGATGTCCATCCTTATAGTGCAGGCCATCCTCGCAAGGCCTTTTATACTGTCAACCGCAAGTGCCAAAATCAAACCCCCTTTTTATCCCCGTCGTCCTCGGACTCCAGGTAATCGAGAATCTCCGTGTCAAGCCCTTTTTCCTTAAGCGCCCTCTCCAGGGCCTCTTCCACCGTCTCTGTGCCGTGTTCGGCCTTCGTTTTTACGGCGGGGCTGGAAACCGGAACGAGCGCCGGCATATCCGGTTTTGAGACCTGCCCCTCCTTCGACAAGAACTTCCCCGCCACAAGGTCTTTTATGACCTGCTTGTGCTGCTCCTCCATTATCTCGCGTACAACCTTCTCCAGTTTGTCGAACTTCAGAATATCGGCGTAGCTGGTCTTCCGCGCCGCGAGTATGGCTCCGCCCTTGTACAGGAGCGTAACGATAACGGGATTGGACGTGCCGTTATCCTCCGTCTGGACGTGATAAACGGTGCCCTTGTAACGGAAATCGGTGTTGAAACCGGTAAGCATAATACGTTTGTCCTTTTAAGTATCTGGATTATATATAAAGGTATGGTATCAGCGCAAGCAAAAAGAGGTTGACGGGGAGGCGGATGTATAATATATTTCTACCTCGCACGTCTCACGCGTCCAATATGCCGGCGTGGTGAAACTGGTAGACGCGCTGGACTCAAAATCCAGTGGGGGCAACCCCATGCCGGTTCGATTCCGGCCGCCGGCACCAAATCCGACCTTGCGCGGGACAGGATGGGGGTGAAGTCTTTCCCCGCCGAAATACCTCCGACACCGAATCCAATCGTGCGGCGAGGCCGGACTGAAAGCTACTCTCGACGACTTCGCCCCGATACCTCCGCCGCATCTCGACCGAAGCTCTCCCGCCGGTCTACCGGCTGAAAATGAAAATCATTGAAAAATATGGAG
>JAJYGS010000176.1 GCA_021785055.1 Nitrospirota bacterium
CCTGAACGGCACCTTCAGGAAGGTCCGCATCTCGTGGTCGAGATTTATCTTTTCCGCCACTATATCGACGTTATGGTTTAGAATCCTCTCCGTCTCGGACCGCTCCCACGCTTCTTCGACAATCCCCATGAATCCTCCGGCTTTTATATATGACGAAAGAAAATTTTGTTCCTAAGCGGGCGCAACAAAGTTGCGCCCCTACAAAGGAAATATTTTCCCAGGGTTAAGTATACCGTTCGGGTCGAAAACCGATTTTATTTTCTTTTGCAGTTCAATCTCCGCGGCGGAAAGTTCCATGCCGATATACGGGAGCTTAGTAAGCCCGACGCCATGCTCTCCGGAGATTGTCCCGCCGAGCGCGAGCACCAGCCTGAATACCTCCGAGACCGCCTCTTCCGCCGCCTTGAGCCGCTCCGTGTCGGACCTGTCCGTCATCACGTTTACATGAATATTGCCGTCCCCGGCATGGCCGAAACATATTATTTTCTGCCCGAGCCTCGAAGCGATTTCCCTGAATCCCTCCAGCGCCTCCGGGACCCGGCTCACGGGCACGACCGTGTCCTCGTTTATCTTGTGCGGGGCTATGGAAAAGAGCGCCTGGGATGTGCTCCGGCGAAGCTTCCACAGCTCGGCGGAGGCGGCCTTGTCCTGCGTAATATTTATCTTCAGCGCCTTGCCATTTAAAAGCGTGTGGATTCCGTTCATCTGCCGGGCCGCCTCGTCCGGGCTTCCGTCCGTCTCTATCAAAAGAAACGCCCCAGCGCCTTCCGGCAGGGCGTAGCCGATTTTTTTCGCCCCGGCATTAAGCGCCTCGCTATCCATGAACTCAAGGCAGCGCGGCGTAAAAGGGGACGCCATAATCGCCGCCACTGCCTCGCCCGCCTGACGCACGCCCGCGAAGAAAGCGGTCATCGTAATTACCTTCTCCGGCAGGGGGATGAGCCTGAGCGTAATTTCCATAACGACCGCAAGAGTCCCCTCGGAACCGACGATAAGGCGCGCGAGGTCGTATCCCACGACGCCCTTTGCGGTCTTGACCCCCGCCCGGATGATTTCGCCCGAAGGAAGCACGGCCCGGAGGCCGGTAACGTAATCTCTCGTGACGCCGTATTTCAGCGCCCGCATCCCGCCCGCGTTTTCGGCAACGTTCCCGCCGATGGTGCAGAACGCGAGGCTGCCGGGGTCTGGAGGATAAAAAAGGCCCTTCTCCTCGACGGCCTTCTGGAACTCTCCCGTAACTACTCCGGGCTGAACTGTCGCGATGCGGTTTGCGGCATCTATCGAGATTATTCTGTTCATCCTCTCGAAAGAAAGGACAATCCCGCCACGGCTCGGCACGGCGCCGCCGGAGAGGCCGCTTCCCGCCCCGCGCGGAACAACGGGAATGCCGTGCTCGTTTGCGAGGATGAGGATTTTCGAGATTTCTTCCTCGCTCCCTGGCCGGACGACGGCATTCGGCGTCCCCTTCAGGCGCGTCGCGTCATAGGCATATGTCAGAAGCCCGGCCTCGTCGGATATGACGTTTTCCGGCCCGACAACGGCACCCAGTTTTTCTATTATATCCCCGGAGATTGATTCAGCTTCCGCCATTTAATAAAGATAACACAGAGGCCGTTGTTTTTAAATAAAAAATCCGCCAAGAGGGCGGATAAAATATTCTTTGATTTATTTAATTAATCAATGTTTTTAATGAGCACATGTTTGAAATAAAATTTGCCACGGAATTGACCAAAGAATTACAAATATATTCGCGGCAAAAAATATCAAAGGAACACCAGTTTCAATATGGGAAACCGGTTTATAAAGTTTCGGATTTTTACCTCTGCCAACAGCTTCCCATTCGGCGCCGTAAGGCTTTAAAGGTAGTAACTTCTCTATTTCATGTATTACCTTAAACTTAGCAGAATTTAAGTCTCGGTAAGAGCGTATATGCCTGTACCATGAGTATGAAATAACGAGCCCAGCTATTGCAATGAGCCAGTAATATTGGCGGATGGCAGGTTCACCACAAGCAGATTTGATATATCCAGCAATTGCTATAATTGCCGTATTTATGCCGAGAAAGAATGAGTTGGCCGTTAACCTCCTCGCGCTGACACGATCAGCCATCTCCACATACAATTTGTAGTGTTCAAATATCAACTTGGACTTGTCGGAATCTCCGTCAAAATCGGGATTCGTTAAAATATCTTGGAAAGGTTTATTATCAGCCATCTATTAACGAGCTCCACCGATAAGGCTTTTTAAATTGTCCCATGTCCAGTTGTAAATATTATAAGTACTTGCCGACTTGGGTTTTTTGCAAGTCTTATCTTTTCTCCCCCACAACAGGAAACAGGGTTTGCCTTCTTCTTCGGCGATTTCTATCTCAGCGCTTACCCCAGTAGCAATATCAGTATGCTCACCACAAATAACCACAACCTGGTCAACACGTTTTATTCTCTCTCGCACCTTCGCTTTCCAATCGCCGGATAATTTCTCTTTTACAGACCAATCGGCAATCTCAAATGGAGTATCAGGGTTCTTGGCCTGACCCGCAAGCAAAACCCTCAAATCAGTATCGTAGTCCGCGTCGAAACTTATAAATACCCTCTTAGCCATTTGTCGCTCCTTGTTAGGTGTTCAACCACCAAGTTGGCGAATGCCTGCGATTATTGATTCGGTATTCCACTTTACAATCAGGTCGGCATTATTCTTCACTATCTGAGAAGTTTTTTCCGATCCCCAAGGTTCAATGGCAAGGATTGGTTTGGGGGCTGAAAACTCTCTTTTTGCAATTTGTATTTCCTTATCGATCCACTTACTGTGAGTAGCATAAACCCCGGCCAAGATAATAACTACATGACAACCGGACATTTGTTTTATGATTGCTTCGTATAACATGGCTTGATTAGGGGCATTATGAACGGGATCGTCTTTAGGGACCGAATGGTTCTTAAAAAGGAAATCCGGCCTCTTATCTATCATGCCGGTTACCTTTTCATACGCATCAGAATAGGTCCACGAATGACTGATAAACAGATTGTAGACTTTTGACATTTATTGACCTCCCTTTTGTTTTCTTACACCCCTGCCATCTCCGCGGCATCGTTGAGGCGGACGGAGACGAGGCGCGAGACACCCGGCTCGTCCATCGTGACGCCGTAGAGCGCGTCGGCGAGTTCCATCGTCGGGCGGCTGTGCGTGATGACGATGAACTGGGTCTTCCCGGCGAAGTCCTTGAGCATGTTACCGAATCTCTGGACGTTGTTCTCGTCGAGCGGGGCGTCCACTTCGTCCAGGACGCAGAATGGCGACGGCTTCACAAGGAAGCATGCGAAGACAAGCGCGGCGGCGATAAGCGCCTTCTCCCCGCCGGAGCAAAGGAGCAGGCTCTGGAGCTTCTTTCCCGGCGGCTGGGCGACGATCTCGAGGCCGGAATCCAGCACGTCGCTGCCCTCCTCCGGCGGGACGAGAAGAAGTTCCGCCCGGCCCCCGCCGAATAGTGATAGAAACACGCCTTTGAACGTCTCGTTGATAGCGTTGAAGGCGTCCATGAAGAGTTCCTCGGAGGTCTTGTTGATCTTGCCGATTGCCTCCCGGAGGCGCGCGACGGACGACTCAAGATCCTGCTTCTGGCTGCTCAGGAACTCGAAGCGCTCCATAAGCTCGTTGTATTCCTCTATCGCGCCGACATTCACCGGCCCAAGCTTTTCGAGCTTTATCCTGATCTCCGCCGCGTCCATCTCCGACTGTTCGCGCTCTATCTCAAGCGCCTTTATTTCTTCTTCCATCTCCGGTATCTGAATATGATAGTTATGCTCGACCGTCTCAAGAAGGTGTTCGACCTTCAGCTTCAGTTCCGCGCGCCTTAACTCAATCTCTCCGAGGGCGTCCCTCGCTGCCTCGGCATCCCTGCGGGCGGATTTCACGGCCTCTTCCAGACCCTCTATGGCGTCGTAGGATTCCTGGTATGCGTCCTGGAGCGCGGGCGTTTTTCCCTTCATGGCAATGGCCTCGGTCATCAGTGAATTTATGCTGCCTTCGGCTTCCGCCCGGGCCTTTGTCAGTTCGTCTTTCTTTTCGGAAATCTCGCGTCCTTCCCCGTCGAGTTGCGCGCGCCTGCGCTCGAGTTCTTCTCTTTTGAGGTCCGCGCGCTTCAAGTCTCTTGCCCAGGACTCGTGCTTCTGGAGAAGCGCCGAAAGGTCCACCTTCCTGGCTGTGAGCGCCTCACGGTCTCTTTCAAGCTCCGATTTGGCGGCTTTAAGCCTTTCCTGCCCCGCGAAAAGAGCGGATTCGGCATTATCCTTCTCCAGGCTTAATTCATCCATCGCGGCGCGGGTTTTGGTTATGGATTCCCGCACCTCGTCTTTTTCATGGGAGCGCTGGGACGCCTCGATGTCAAGTACCTCAAGCTTATTCGTTATCCGCTCCAGTTCGGCATCCAAAGACGCCGAGTCCTTTTCCAGGGCAACTGTCGCGACGCGCTTTTCGCTTATTATCTCGTGAAGTTCCTTTATCTTTCCTTCAAGCTCGTCCATCAGCGCCCCGGACTCGGACAGCCTGCTCTCAGCCGCCTGGTTTTCGCGCGACAGGCTCTCCACTTCATCCGCAAGCTCGCGTATCTCGCGCTTCCTGGCAAGTATCCCCCTGCCGCCATCCGTGCCAAAGGCCGG
>JAJYGS010000014.1 GCA_021785055.1 Nitrospirota bacterium
GGGTTTCGGAGATAAACGCGGCGACAATATCCTGTTCTTCCACCAGCGCGGCTCCGCGCGCGGAAGCGTTTTCCTCCGCCTTCTTCCCGGCCAGCTTCTCCGCCATTTTCCTCTGGAAAAACGGTATCATGAAAATCATCTTCTCGAATTTAGCCCTCGCCGCCCGCTCCCAATCCATAAAAATATCTCCTTGTTATTTCATTCCCCGGCCTGCCCTCGCGCGGGAATTTTTGCGCCCTCAAGGGCGGATTTCATCGCGTTAAGTATCCGGACAATGTTCTCGTCGTGCATACGGCGGTATGCGAGCTTCCATAAAATCCTGTTTATGCCGCCCATGATTTCGTAGTCCATCAGGAAATGAACTTCGTTCGATTTTCCGCCCGGTTTTATATATACCTTGTCCGTGCCGCGGAACATCCCGCTTATGAACTTCCTCGATACTTCATATCCGGGAGTTATTGATATAATCTCAACGTCCCATTCCGGCGCGAACGGTTTGCAGACCTTCTGGTGAAAACGCGTGCCGACCCTTAACTCTCCGGAATCCGTCCGGCTGTATTTCATGGGAGATTCATCCGGCCACCAGTCGCTTTCGCCCCAGAGGACGATTTCTTTATATATCGCGTCCACGGGCGCGTTTATCGTTATAAAATGATGGTTTATCAACCCCTCAGCTCCATTATTTTTTCCTCTATCAGCTTCCTGAAAGGCGCGGGAGTGGCCCTCTGCCATGCCGCGCATATGTCGTTCAGGCCCACCTTCCCGCCTGAAGCCCGGACTTCCGCCGCGACCTTTTTCCCGGCAGTCTGGCGGAATACCGCAGGCACAAAATCAAGGAGCTTCTTATGCGCATTCCTGGCGTCCGCGTCCCATTCATCAACGGAACTCGTTGAATCTTCATGGTAAATCTCGCCGGAGACCAGGGCCTCCAGGAGCGCCTCATACTTCTTGGCCGCAGCGCCGACCATCCCTTCGTTCACCTTCAGCGCCTTTTTGGCGATCAGGCCACAGTAGCCGCACTCCCGGCAGTCGCTTACGGCGCAGTCTTTCGTCTTGAAAAAGCTGAGGAAATTCGACGGAACCTTCGCATTGTCCAGCACCAGACCTTCCGTGACCGGATAATCCGTGATGTCGGCAAATTCCATTAATTTTGCAGTATTTATGTATTCGTCGCGCAGGAGATACTTCACGTTGGCGGGCAGAAAAGCCTTCTTGCGCGGGAGGTTGAGAAGCTCGACTATATTTCCCTCGTAGCGCCTTTCGGAATACGCTTTGAGGTAGGACAGCAGCGTCTCGGTTGTCTTGTAGCGGTCGATAATCTTCAGGCAGTCGATCCCGGTCATCTCGTAATCCTCGACGTCCTCCGGGCGTATCCATCTGATTTTTATAAGTTCTTCCGGATGCCGGACCTTTTCGTCGGTGCAGGAAAAATAGCAGTGGTCTACCAAAAAGCCCTCGGAGGAATGCCCGCCCTGGGAGCCGTGCGTCATTACATTGGCGTGATAGAAAGAGCGCGGGCACCCGTACAGACAGCCGGGGTTTGCAATCAGAATAAGTTTACACTTTACTGCCTTCCGGATAGCCTCTAACGTTTTGAAATCCCTGTTTATTTCCTCCGAGAGTACGATGGCGTCCGCACCGAGGGACTCCCAGTACTGGGCCTTCCGAACGCTCTCGACCCGCGCCCAGCTCGATACGGCAACCTTAAGCTCCGGGAAGTGCCTCTTTATTATTTCAAGGAGATACGGGATTGTTACCGTCACCCGGTCCGCACCGGTGGACTCTACCCAACCTATGTGTTGGATTATTTTGGCGAATTCGTCTTTTCTGTATTCCCTGTTGTCGAGGCAGGAGGCGTTCAGCAGGAAGTTGAAGGAGTGTCCGGCGGCCTTTGCGGATTCGATATAATTTTCCGCTTCTTTTTCCGTTATTTCCGGGGCCACGAAGGACGCCCTGCCGCCTGCGATAAGGCTTCCGGGGATGCCGCCGAAAAGCTCCACATTCGGGAAATTCTCCAATCCCTTCAGGAGGTTGGCGTCCCAGTTGCAGGCCAGCTCGAATTTCATGCCGCGCCTTCCTTTCTATCCTCAAGCCTGGCGATTATTCCTTCGAGGAATTTTATCTCCGCCGCCGAGTGAGCGAGGTAATGCTCCGGAATAAAAAGGAAATTTTCCGGCGCGCCCCTTGAGACAAGCTCCTCCCTGGACCTCTCCGCCTCGGCGTGATATTCCTTAATTCTTACAAGGAGTTCCCGTATCTGGGCAAGGAAACTGCCGCGGTCGGATTCCTTAAGGAAGTAAAAAGAGATGTCCAGCGCCAGGTGCGGACGCTCGAAATTCGTAATGTTTTCCTGGATTAAGCTGTCGAAAGTCCGGACGCCTTCGTCGGTGATGTGATATATCTGCTTTTCGGGATGCGCGGTGTCCTTGAGGGCGCTTTTGGTTACAAGGCCGCGTTTTTCAAGGGTTTTAAGGTTATGATAGAGGGAGCCGGAGGTGATGGGCGCCACATGGACGAGTTCCTCGTCCACAAGCTGCTTTATCTCGTAGCCGTACATGGGCTTTTTCTTGAGAAGTCCAAGAAGCAGCACCTCTTTCGACATGGTGGTATAGAGACCGGCCACGCCATCCCCCTTTCGTGAAGTATTACGGCTTAAAATAGTTTATGTAAAATAGTCTGCGTATAATATCAGGCAGAATCCGGCATGTCAAGAAGAAGAGCGCGTAAAAAACACCCTTCCCCGCACCCCCTTTTTGGCCCGAAATTGCCCGAAAACGGCCCGTTTTTGGCCCCTTTTCGATACCGGGGGGAAAACGCAATTTAAATCAATATTTACTTTGACAATCAGCCGGTTACGTAAACAATCCGGAATTGCTATTGACAATGAACTTTCCCGACCGATGAGGATTACTATTGTCGTTCGGGCTAATAATATTATCAAATATAATCGTAATTACCGAAACCTTTAAAGTCAACTTTGGATTCTTCGGCAATGCCTCAGAATGACAGGCAAGGGCGAACCCTCACCCGGCCTTCGGCCACCCTCTCTCGTGAGAGGGCGAGGGTAAGAAAAACCGATGGATTCCCGCTGGAGCCGGGGCGGGAATGACGACCTTCATCCCCCTCTTAAGTTAAGAGGGGGACAGAGGGGGCGTTATGAAAGACGCTGGATTCCAGCTTTCGCGGGAATTACGGACATGGCGTGGGGCGGGAATGACAACCTTTACCCCTCGCCCTCCGGGAGAGGGGCAGGGGGTGAGGGAATTCCTTAACTCCTTGAGAGAAGATGGCAGGGGTGAGGGATTCCACCTGGCGCAAAATTGCGCCCCTACTTCGCCGAATTCTTTCCGAGTTTCGCCCCGGCGCGCTCAAGGGCCTTGCCGAAACCGTCGAGCGCCTTGCTCGTCTCCGCCTTCAGTTTAATCCAGGACTCCTTGCCGTATTTTTCGCCCTTTGCGTTCAGGCGTTTAATATCCCTCGCGGCCTTTGCCCTGCTCTTCTCAAGCTCTATCTTCTGTTCACGGTAAATTTTCTCGCCCTGCCTCTTTGCCTCCTCGTTCCACTCCCTGAATTTTTTATCGTATCCGTTAAACCGCGCGCTTGCATTTCGCTGAAATTCCGCGTTGTTGTTCTCAACATGCTTCGTCCTGGTTGCGGACGCGAAAGCTGCGGGGGACAACAAGGTAAACACAACCAGGGCAACCAGGGCCAGGGTCTTCTTAAACATAACCGCCTCCTTTTTTAAAATAACAACGGAAGTATATCAGCCGACAGGAGAGGATTCAAATCCCGTTTTCATTACCTTTCAGTTTCATCGCACGTTCTTTAAGCTCCGACAATTGCTTCAACGCCTGCATCGGCGTCAGGTTAAGAATATCCACCCCGGCGAGTTCATCCGCAAGGGCATAATCGACCACAGGCGAGAAGAGGTCCGCCTGGCCCGCCTTCCCGTTGTCTTTGTGCGGGTGCGTCTCGGACTTGTCGTGAGACTTCTTCTCAAGGTCGCACAGTATCTCCTTCGCGCGGGAGACGACCTCACCCGGAAGCCCGGCGAGGCGCGCCACCTGTATGCCGTAGCTCAATCCGGTCCCGCCCTCGATTATTTTCCTGATGAAAACAATCTCGTCCTTCCATTCCTTCACGGAGACGTTGAAATTTTTCGCACAGGCGAGCGTCGATGCAAGAGCCGTCAGCTCGTGGTAGTGCGTCGCGAAAAGCGTCCTTGCGCGAATGTTCTCGTGAATGAACTCGGCCACGGCCCAGGCGATTGAGAGGCCGTCGAAGGTGGATGTGCCCCGGCCAATCTCGTCGAGAATCACGAGGCTTCTCCCGGTCGCGTTATTGAGGATGTTCGCGGTCTCGTTCATTTCCACCATGAACGTGCTCTGGCCGCGCGCGATGTTGTCGCTCGCCCCGACGCGGGTGAATATCCTGTCGGAGATCCCAAGCCTTGCCGAAGCAGCCGGGACGAAAGAGCCGGCCTGCGCCATAAGGCAGATGAGCGCGACCTGGCGCATGTATGTTGACTTGCCGGCCATGTTCGGGCCTGTGATTATCGCGAGCTTCGTCCCGGAGTCGAGCCTGCAATCGTTCGGGACGAACTTCTCGCGCCCGACCATCTCCTCGACGACCGGATGCCGCCCGTCCACTATCTCGATTATCTCTCCGCCGTCCATCTCCGGACGTACGTATCCGCGAGAGACAGCCGCCTCCGCGAGGGACGCCAGGACGTCGAGCTCTGCGATTACCTCCGCCGTCGCCTGGACCGCCGCGGCATGAAGCGAGACCTGCTCACGAAGTTCCGCGAAGAGCCTGGCCTCAAGCTCCAGCATCCGCTCCCCGGCGCCCAGGACTTTTTCTTCGTATTCCTTAAGCTGCGGCGTGATGTATCTTTCCGCGTTGACCAGCGTCTGCTTGCGGATGAAGTAATCCGGGACCTTCGCAAGGTGCGTGCGCGTGATTTCTATGTAATAGCCGAAGACTTTGTTATAGCGAACCTTCAGCGTGTCGATTCCGGTCTTCACCCGCTCCTCGGCCTCGATGCCCGCGATTATTCCCCTGCCGTCCGAGAAATATCTCCGAAGCTCGTCGAGCTCCGGGTTATATCCCGCCCTTATAACTCCGCCGTCCTTGAGCGTCGGCGGGGGTTCGTCGGAAAGGGCCTCCTCCAGCAAGGCGCGAAGCTCGCGGTTATCGGAAAATACCGATTTCAATTCGCTTAGCCTCAGCGCGCCGGATTCCGCTATCGCCCCCCGCACCTTCGGCAGGGCGTCAAGCGAATTCCTGAGGTTCGCCATGTCGCGCGGCCCGGCGACCCCGGAGCATATCCTGCCCATCAGCCGCTCAAGGTCGGAAATCCCGCGAAGCGAATCCCGGAAGACGTCGCGCATGGAAAAATTATCCGCCAGTTCCGAGACGGCCTCATGCCGAAGGGTAATTGAGTGCAGGTCCATCAGCGGCCTGACGAGCCAGGAAGAAAGCCGTCTGCTTCCCATTGACGTAACCGTCCTGTTGAGGCAGTTAAGGAGCGTGCCATCCCTGCCCGACGGGCTGTCGATGACTTCGAGGTTCTTGAGCGCAATCTCGTCCAGAACCATATACGAGGCCGGGTTGTGCGCCCGGACTTTCCTGATGCTGCCAAGCGATTTCGCCTGCGTCTCGGAAAGGAACATGAATGCGGCAGATGCCGCGGCCAGGGCAGCGTCCATCCCGGCCACGCCGAAGCCGTCGAGCGAACTGACGCCGAAATGCTCAAGGAGTTTGCCCTCGCCGTCGCCGGGGTCGAACCGCCAGTCGTCTGAGAGGTCGATACGCTCCTTGTATCTCCTGCGGATTTCGGCCAGAGGCTCGTTTTCCGCCGCGCCCCTTGGCAGGAGTATCTCGGAGGGGGCTATGCGTTCAATCTCTCCAAGCAGCTTCTCATGCTCATTCTCGGCGAACTCGGCAAGGTAGAACTCGCCGGTGGATATATCAACGAATGCGAGGCCGCTTTTCTTTTTATAGTGTGCAATGGAAAGAAGGAAGTTGTTCTCGGAGGGCGTTAGGAGGTTGTCCTCAAGGAGCGTGCCGGGCGTGATTACGCGGATGACCTCGCGCTTCACGATGCCTTTGGCCGTCTTCGGGTCCTCCACCTGCTCGCAGACGGCGACCTTGAACCCGCGCTTGATTAGCTTGGCGATATATGCGTCGGCGGCATGATAGGGCACGCCGCAAAGGGGTATCGGCTCGTCGGAATTTTTATTGCGCGTGGTGAGGGCAATTTCCAGGACTTTGGACGCCTTGATTGCGTCTTCCCCGAACATCTCGTAGAAGTCGCCCATGCGGAAGAAGAGTATCTCGCCCTGATGCTTTTTTTTTATCTCCATATACTGCCGCATCAGCGGCGTATCAAGCGACAAGCGAAACCTCCAAAAAACTATAGTCCCCTAAATCCTCTCTCATCTTAAGAAAGGGATAATGGAAGGTGTCATTCTGAGCGAAGCGAAGAATCCGCCTTTTCTTCCTGCTTCTCGTCCTTCTTTTCTTCCCGCTCCTCGTCCTTGAATATATTATAAATATAAGAAAGTCCTTCGTAAGCATTTGCAGCATCGGGCTGTTTTTTATGCCACTTTAGATAATTGTCAATTTGTTGATTCTTGCAAAGCCTCATAATGTAATAACGGAAAAAACTTCTTGCAATATCGATATCCATCAGCTTTTTTTTATGGAAAGTGCCGATGTCATCTAATGGGCCAAGTAATAGGTCGTCTATGTCATGGGCGCAATAATTTTCTTCAGGGTCCTTTATGCAAGATGATAGGATTGGATTTGATTCCAATTTTTTTTGGTCAATTTCAAAATAGGCAAACTTAGTATCCAGCTCCTTCGATATAATGTTCTTCTCCCTAAACAATAGTAGATCATAATCAATTAACATAAATAATTGCCGTGTTGTGGGAGTGAAAAAATTTGTCATGCATCTATAAGCAAAATCTGCCTGGGCTGTTTTATTTATTCCTCCTAATTGATATTTACTTACACGCCATAACATGACTGTTGCGATTACAAGAAACATCGTTATGATTACAAGAAAAAAAGTCCATAACGCATTAAAATCAAAAGGGTAGCTTTTACCGCAAATGTAAGTGTTTAAAATTGAAGAAATATTGTTCATAACTATACCATCGTGATTTTTTTAAACGCAAATTCTTCGCTTCGGTCAGAATGATGACTTGCGGCTCACTCCCCTTTTGCTAATCTTAGAAATCCCGGTAATAACTGCTCGTAAGACTCCGTCAAGTGCTGGGGCATGATGCGGGTGTCCTCTATCACGGACATGAAATTGGTGTCCCCCGCCCAGCGCGGGACGATATGAAAATGCAGGTGCTCCTTTATGCCCGCGCCCGCCGCCTCGCCGACGTTTAAGCCGACATTGAAGCCCTGGGCGTGCATGGTCTCTTTTATTATCCGGCAACACGCGCGTGTGAGGCTCATAGCCTCGGAGAGCGTGCTGTCCGGGAGGTCTTCCAGGACGTCGGCGTGCTGGTACGGGATGACCATCAGGTGGCCGTTGTTGTAGGGGTAGCGGTTCATTATGACGAAGTTCTCGCGGCCACGGTTGAGGATATAGTTCTCGCGATCTTTGTCCTCGGCGGGCATGGTGCAGAAGATGCAGCAGTCCGGCTTCTCGCCGAGTATATATTCGAGCCTCCAGGGCGCCCAAAGTCTCTTCACTTAGCCCTCCCCGTTATACTCCGCCATGAGTTTCTGCACGTCCGCCCATACGAGCTTCTTGTCATTCGGGTTCCGCAGAAGATAGGCGGGATGGAAAGTGGGAATCAGCTTTATGCCCTCGTATTCGCGCCAGTTGCCGCGAAGCCGGCCTATCGGCTCCTTCGTCTTGAGCAGGGTCTGCGCGGCGAACTTACCCAGGGCGCATATAAACTTAGGCTTTATAATCTCAAGCTGTTTCTTAAGGAAGGGCTCGCAGGCCGCAATCTCGTCCTCTTCCGGGTTCCTGTTCTCCGGCGGGCGGCACTTCACGACGTTTGCAATATATACGCCGCTTCTTTTGAGTTTCATGCCCTTCTCGATGATGTCCGTAAGGAGCTGTCCGGCGCGGCCCACGAAAGGCTCGCCCTTTATGTCCTCGTCTCTGCCCGGTCCCTCGCCCACGAATACCAGTTTTGCCTCAGGATTACCCACTCCGAAGACTATATTAGTCCTGCCGTTGCAGAGCTTGCAGCGCTTGCAGTCCCCGATGAAATCCCGGAGGCCGTCGAGGGTATGAACATCGCAGAGGCCGGGATATGGGGCGTCGCGCCCTACATTCTCTTCCTTAACCCCTCGCCCTCCGGGAGAGGGGCAGAGGTTGAGTGCATCCCACCTGAAGCTCTCCGGCCCCCAGATTTCCATCACGCCCGCATCGCGCAGGTATTCGGCATACCCGGCGAGCGGCGCGGCGGAAGAAGCCGGTCGACCGGCGGCGGTTCTATTGTCACTCATCTCTCGCCCCACTTAAGCTTCGTCCGGAGCATGTGGTAGTAGTCCTCCTGCGGGCTCATCACCATGTAAATTTTGTGCGAGGCGACCTTCGCCTCAACGACATCCTCCGGCTTAAGCAGGAAACCAACCTGGCCGTCCAGCGTAAGGTAGACATCCTCCGTCTCGGAGCGTATCATGGCCTCGAACACCACCGTGTCCGGGAGTATCAGGGGCCGGTTCGTGAGGGTGTGCGGGCAGATGGGCGTAATCCCCAGGCAACTCAGAGACGGGTGCACAATCGGGCCGTTCGCGCTCAGGGAGTAGCCCGTGGAACCTGTGGGCGTATATACTATCAGGCCGTCCGCCCGGAAGGTGGTAAGGAATTTCCCGTCGATGAACGTGTCGAGGTCGATTATCCTTGCGAGCGCGCCCTTGTTTATTACCATGTCGTTCAAGACATGATTCGACGAAATCGCCTTTCCGCCGCGTTTTATGGAGACCAGGAGCATTATCCTCTCCTGGACGTTGTACTGCCCGGTGAGGACGGTTTCCATTGTCGCGTAGACCTGCTCTACCGGGACGGTAGTAAGAAAACCCAGCGTGCCGAGGTTCACGCCGATTATGGGCGTCCCCTTCTCCGCGACGAGGCGCGCCACGGACAGGAGTGTGCCGTCGCCTCCAAAGACCACCACCGCGTCGGAGCGCTCCGGGACTTCCTCTTTCCGGACGCCTGAAAGCCCCAGATGCGCGGCGGTTCCCTGGTCGAAGACAGTCTCTATCGACCGCCCGTCCAGCCAGCTCTTCAGACTGCCCGCAAGCTCCCAGGCCGGGGCGTTGTCGTGCTTGCAGATTATACCGATTCTCTTAATCACCGGGGCGGGCATATGGCCTCCAGAAACCTCTCGTATCCTGGGACTGTGGCGGTAACAGTTATCTTCCGTGTGTCCCCGCCCAGATGCTCGAAAACGATTTCCAGCCGCTCGCCGGGGAGCTCGTCTCCCGCGCGCTCCGGCCACTCAACCATAGCCGTTCCCTCGCCCGTGAGTTCCCAGAACCCTATGTCTTCAAGGTCGGCGGGGCCGCTCAGGCGGTATAAGTCTATGTGGTAGAGCGTTATTCTTCCGTGATATTCGTTGACGATGGCGAAGCTTGGGCTGGTCGCCGCCTCTTCGGAGCCTGTTCCTTTAGCGGCCCCCTGGACGAACGTCGTCTTGCCCGCGCCGAGTTCCCCTTTGAGGCAGATAAAGTCTCCGGGGCGAAGCAGGCGGCCAAGCCTCTCTCCCGCGTCCGTGGTCTCCTGCGCGGAGCGGCTCGTAAAGGAGCAGGCCCGCACGCCTTATTTCCCGGAGAAGGCTTTCAGTACGTCTTCCTTCCCGACTATCCCGACGAGTTTTTTACCGGCCATTACCGGAAGCAGGTGAATGTCCTTTTCCGTCATTATAGTGGCGATCTCGGTAAGCGTCGTGTCCTCGCCTATCGTCACGACGTGCGGGTTGCATATGTCCCCCACCTTCGCCCCGACCATCTTTTTTAAGTCGTCCTCGAACCTCTTTGAGCTCTCCAGGTATATGAAGGCGTCGAATATCTGCACGACCGTCGGTATGTGCAGGCGCTTCTCGCGGTTTATAAGGTCGTGCTCCGTGACGATGCCCACAACCTCCCCGGCCTCGTCCACGACGGGCGCGCCGGAGATGTGGTGCTCGATTAAGAGCCTCGCCAGCTCTTCGACAGTCGTCCTTGGACCCACGGTAATCACATCGCGGGTCATTACGTCCTTTGCGGTAAGCATGGGCAGAATCTCCGTAAGTTGTTAATTTTAAAATATCACAGGGAAGGAAAGCTATCAAGGAAATAAAAACGTTTTGGCTCGGTTCGGGGACTATGTAGCCCTTTCCCCAAATTATGTAGCCGGATACCCATATTCCGGTCTCAGGTAATTCCGCGAATTTATAATTATTTGAAAATATTGGTTTTATCGGGTAGCAAATATATGGCATGGAGTTTGCTTATCCAGATTGGCAAAGGGAGAGCGGCAATGAGGAATAAGTTCAACAATAATGGTTTTACGCTAATGGAACTTATGATTGTAGTAGCAATCATGGGCATCATGGTCACTATCGGAATAACATCCTATAATCAGGCGCTACCCCAAATACAGTTGAATTCCGCGCGGAACGACGTGATCAACGTCCTCAACTACGCGAGGATGACAGCCATATACAGGAACATGGATCAGAAACCTTATTTCGACGGCGTCGGCTCCTATAGCTACGGGGACGACCTGAGCTCAGAAACTTCCTGGGCCGGGGGCGTCACCCTGTGGTTTCCTCCTTACAGCACAAAATACAATATCCCCAGTTTCGCGGAAATGTCGGGTTTAAAAGGCCGGGTAGTGACGTTTAATTCCATGGGCAGGGCTCCGAATATAGCCGGCACTCAAGCGATTTATCTGAAGTCCACCAACCCGACCAACCATAACGAGTACAGGGTGGATGTCGAAGGTGCGTCGGGGATAATATATTCCGAAGAATGGAATACGACGGGATGGGTGCAGATGCAATGAAAAAGATAATAAACAAAGACGGGTTTACGCTGATAGAGGTACTAATCGCCACGGCGATTTTAACGATTACCCTCCTGTGGCTCCTCAGTATGTTGACTACGTCCGAGACCGGCTCGATAGAGGGGCGCAGGGTTTCGGAGGCAACAGACCTCGCCCAGCAGCAGCTTGACATGCTCGAATCGGAACCGTTAAGCAATATCTCGTCGATGACAAGCACCGATATAGCCAGTAATACCAACATCAACTCATTCGGCAACAAAACGACCATAATAAACGGGGTTACCCTGCCCAACCCGTATACGAGGTTCTGGAACATATCCACCAACACTAACGGATCGAAGAATGTTTCGGTATACGTAACGTGGCAGTATATGAATATTAATCATACTATAGTATTAAAATCTACGCGGTCATAGAGGAGCGAAAATGAACTCCGTCGGTTACCTGAAGAGCCGTAAAGGTTTTACATTAGTCGAGCTGATGGTAGCGCTGGCAATCTCCGTTATTGTGGCTTACGCGGCCTACTCCGGATACACCTACGTATATAAGACCACCGTTTCCCAGCAGATGAAGAATAACCTCGAACAGAGCGCGAGGTCAACGCTCGACGTCATCGAACGCGATGTTACGATGGCCGGCTACCTGGGGAGGATTTATACGGCGACTCCAACTGATATAAAATTTTCTTACAGCGAAGACACATACGGCATGGTAATGGTCGAATATACTTACGATTCCACTACCAAGACGCTTTACAGATGGCAAAGGGCGGACGACGGGATGCCTTTCGATACCTCCACCGACAGGACCGTAATCGCCCAGAACGTGAACTCGATTAACTTTTCTTATTACGACGCCAGCAATAATGATATAACCGGAACCCCGGGCGCAATAACGACTTCTCCCGCCTATAGCACGACTATAAGATCCGTCGGCATCCAGCTCGCCATGCAGACAAACCAGCCGGATCCCCTCTCCGGACAATATGACTATGTCGTGCTCGCGACGAGGCGCTACGCGCAGAACCTTGCAGAAGGCGGGAGCGCGAACGACACGACCCCGCCCCCGGTGCCGCAGGGTCTTCAGGTGAGGGACACGCAGAACTGCAGCAACCCGGCCCTGAAGCTTACATGGTTTGCAAACAACTCCACCCTTGACCTCCAGGGCTATCATATATGGTATAGCACCTCCTCTTCGGGGACTCAACAGGAAGTATCGGTACCGTTGGACACGCCCGGCTTCAACCCGAAAAGCCCCTCATACACGCTTAAGGGACTCCAGCTTACTCCATACTGGACCGCAAGCGGCGGAAGAAAAACCAACCCGAACGAATATTACATTTCGATAGACGCATACAACACGTCTATGGTATCGAGCAACCAGTGCGCCCAGGTAAGCGGGAACCCGTTCCCGGATAACACCAGTTTCTCTATAACAGGAAACGACTCCACCGTAGACGCCAAGGAACCTGCTCCTCCGACAGGCGTTAGTTATCTCAACTCAAAGACTACTGCGCAGGCGGGGAACAACCAGCTGCTGATAACCTGGACCAAATCGCCTGACGCGACCGCGGGATACAGACTATACAGGAACTATACCAGCTTTACCAAGTTCCCTATAGACAACGCCGACTGCATAGCGAACGAGAACGGTGCCGGCGGACTCCCGGTACTGGGACCGGACGCCACGAGCTACCTTGACACGCTTCCGGCAAGCTGCAATAACTACTACTACGCCTTATGCTCGGTGAACTGCGACCAGAGCCTGATATACGGCAATCCGAACGACCAGACCACATATCCGGGATACCAGCAAGGCCAGTATACGCTGTCTCCCGCCGTCTTCGCAAATACCACCGCTATCCCGTCCGACCCGAATATCTCGCAAAGCATAGGCGGGTACAAAAGAGTGTTTATTAACCTGAAAAATCCTAGCGACAAGAACTTCGATCATACAATGCTCTATTGGGCAAAAGCGCCGCTTACCCTGAACGCGGACGGCACCGTTTCGAGCAGCGATCCGGGCAATCCCGCACAGCTCGTCTTCAACGGCGACCCGTCCTCGGAGCCGCGCGGCGAGTTCTGCAAGCCGGGCTTATATTCGTTCGTATTCAATAACGAAACCAAGTGGGTCAGCGATTACGATACCCCGTCACTTTACAACAACACCACGTATTACTTCATGGCGGTGGCCTTCGACAAATGCGGCAATCACTCTGCCGGAGGCGCCAAGGCTACCACACTCGCCACGCTTTGCGGCGACGACCCGATAGGCTCGCCTACGCCGCCGACCGTAACGCCAACGTCCTCGTACAATTATGACACAGGAACGGAAAACGTAACGCTGAACTGGCTATGGGCGCCGATGAGCGATATCGATCTCTTTGGATACCGGGTTATGAGGAGCAACGCCACATTCCCGACGGGCACTTTCCTGAACACGGATCTGAAACCTGCGGGTAATTATGCTACTGGCGCGCCCACGGCCAACAGCTCGACATGGCTTGCAGGTCCACTGTGGGCAACTGTCTATACCGACACCGTAGCCAACGGCGCCGATGGTTCAAACGCGATGGACGGCAATTCTTATTACTACATGGTGCGGGCCACGGACTGTGCCTGGGAGAATATAACGAACCCCGTGCCGACAGGTTGGACGGGGGCATCTTATGATACCGTAAAACAAACGAATATCTCTTACGCCGACAGTTCCATAGTCGGCCCCATAAACCCGGGGAGACTGATCCACTACAACCAGCAGATCACCCATAACCCGCCGCAGGGGACGGAGCTTTACGACTTTATCACCACGACGCAGCTCGACCCGTTGAACCTTGTCACGAACGGTGACAACTCCACGCAGGAGACGCCCTACGGGTATCACAACGCGGTGAAGTTCTACCTTCAGAATACGTCGAAGTCGAGCATACGCCTCGAATCTCTCACGCTGTCGTGGGGCAACACGGCGGCGTATCTCAAGGCCGTCCGCGTGGGCGGCTATCCCGGCAGCACCGCCCCGCTCACCTACACGCTGGGCACTCCCGCCGCCTCCGGAGTAGTTTTGAACTTCAGTCCGGGCACGATGGACCTTACCGACCCGAATTTCAGGGCCACGAATCCCGGTTCTCCGTCCCAGGCTATCCCGGTCTATCTCATATTCACCAACGCCGACGGGAGCATCAGCGACGCAACCGACATGCGCGGCACGATAGACCCGTCCACGGGCGTGTCGTCTCCCATGACGATGGACATGCAGCTCGGCTACGTCCTTGACTACAACGGCGGCTTCACCGTAAACGGCGAACAGTATCTCGGCACCGCTACCACTCCGGACGTAATAAACGTGCAGCCCGGCCCCGTTATAAACAACTCCTACATAAACGCCGGAAGCGGCTGGCAGATGGGATTTGAAATACCCGGCGCGGTATATCCGCCTAACTCGACAACCGAGACCCACCCGGTAGCGCCCGGAGACCGGGTCGTGCCTGTAACGGCAAACGTCAGCAATACGGAGCAGTTCACTTATTACTCTAACGGCACGTCGTCTACCGTGGACGCCGGGATTAAGGCCGCGCAGATAGCATATACGGATACGTTCCAAAATGCTTCCACTGCCGCCGGGACTTGGTCAACGTTCCCGAACATATCGAGCAGCAGCTCCTATATACGCAATAACAACCCGCCGAGGGACGGGATGCGCACGTGGTACAACTTCGGGTACGAGTCGGCTACGGGGAATAGCACCAGGCTGCCCTCCGTGGACAGCGGCAATTTCATGTACGACACTATGAACTGGAATCCGTGCAACTATCAGCCGGGAGCGCCGACATCGCTCCAGTACACTAAAAGCGGAAGCTCCGTGAATTTGACATGGAACGCCCCGACACAATATACGGACCTGGTAACGATCGACCAGACCCAGGACCCGCTTACATACAATGTATATAAGTCGGCAAGCGGCTCAGCCCCCTGGACAGTGCAGATGAACACATCTACCACTTCCGCCTCATTCAGCAACGTGACCACTTCCGCGTATTACGCGGTTCAGGCGATAAATTCCTGCAAGACTAATCCGAAACCAAGCGCGTATTCCAACGATGTGTTCGTCTGCGTGGGTTCCGGGTCAACTCTGAACGTCTTGCCATCCGCCGTTACCCTGGACGCGAACTTCTCTACCAATAAATTCACATCTGCCACCGTGAGCGTCACTCTGAACGATTGCAGTAAGGCGGGGGACGGTACAGCCGGCGAAGTCGTGCCGTTGACAATCTCTTCGCCCGAAGAGACATCCACCGTCAATCTTACCGAAATAGGAGACACGGGCGTTTTCACCCTTAGCGGGACATACAACGGCAACAACAGCATCACCCTTACAGCCGATTCATCCTTATACGACGTAAGCCATACTGACGCGATACAGGGCGCATTGCAGAATACGATGACAAGTTTCAGCGAACCTGTGACCTTTACCTACGGCAGCGGCAGTACGGGCGCAACCGCCACAGTCACCGTCAACAAAGACCCGTGCTCCACAGGACCCGGAGACGTGGCGGGTGTATCCGCCTCAAGGAACGGCCACTACGTCACTTTCACCATAACCCCGCCGGCGGCCAACACCGACGGGTCCACCCCGGTGGCGGTCATGGGCTATCAGGTCACGTGGGGCAGCAATGGATCGGCAAACATACAATCAGGAGGTACGATTAATACAGGCTCAGGCAGTAAGACGACATTCTATATAAGGGCTTACGATTCTTGCAACCCCGCGCATTTCAGCCCGGTTGCGGTGTCAATATACCAATAACCATATAACAAGAGGAGGGAGCGATGAAGAAATTATTTATTAACCTCAAACGGAATGAACAGGGAGCGGCTCTTATTATAGTGCTCCTCATTCTGGTCATTATAGCGGCCCTGGGCACGGCTGCTATACTGACATCATCCATTGGTACGAAGATTTCATCGAACCAATACAACGCGGCGCAGGTTCTTCAGGGCGCTGACACCGGCGTCCAGATGGCGCTGAATGAGCTGAATACCGGCGCCAACAGCTCGGTTAATTCGCCTAACCATGTTACGGCGGCATTCGACTCCAACGGCAACAGGATAGGCACGTGCGAGAAAGAGCGCGAGGACGACTGCAACAACGACGACGGCAATAACGACTCCACCTACAAGGCCGGAACGTGGAGTCCCAGCCCCATAGTAGGCCAGATACAAGTGCCCAACGGTATGATCAACTACACGGCCGTATTCAGCGCCAAGGGCCAGAATACGGTAACCACCCAGGGCGAATCTCAGGGGGACATCGACGAAGAGGATCACGATCACTACGTTGACAAAGAGCACGATCAAACTCCGGACGATTCCCGTGAGGGCGATACCATCCACTATTGCAAGGAGGACGGGTACGACGATTCCGACCATGAAGGCAGCATCGCTCCTAATGCGAGCAAGGGGCCGGTAGTATACCAGGTGACCTGCACGGCCTATCTGCACTCCGGCAATACCGTCACAAGGGCCAAGATTGTCGCCAATACGTCCAAGGACAACCTGACCGTAAACGCGCCCGCAGCCGTCTATGCGCTCGGCAATATCTCCACCGCGGGCCATGGCTCACTGAACGGGACGGGGGGCGTCAACGGGATAGAGGATTCGGACACCCATAGCTTCACTGGAGGCAACGGTGACCGCGAAGACGTCGATGACTCTACCGGCGCCACCGTCACCCGCACCTACAACGAGGACTGCGACGGCAAAGTGCTATCCGCCTACAAGGACGATCGGGACGTGGAACACGATGAGATAGACGAAGAAGGCGGAGTGCCCGCTTACGAAGCCTATGCTTCGAAAGCGAACGTTATCAAGTGGACAGGCACCCCTGGATTTGCAAACGCGACGGCGATTTCTCCCAGCACATTCCCGACCTGGCTGGGCGTGCCTCTGAGCGAAATCCAGGCAACAGCGTCGAGCGCGGGAACTTCTTACACGCAGAACACTTTCCCGTACAACGTCCCCGGAGACAGCGAAGCTTCCCCCAAGATCGTCTACGTTGACGGGAGCAGTTCGGGTGGGAACATTACGCTGAGCCAATCGGGAGGCGGCTTCGGCCTGCTCGTGGTGAACGGCAACCTTACCGTCACCTCGCCCGCTTACACATGGCGCGGGCTTGTATATGTTACCGGGAACGTCACCATAGCCGGCTCCGGAAAACTCCATGTCCACGGCGCGCTCATGTCCGGCGGCAATGTCATTTCCCCGAGCGGCACGGACCTGACCGTGAGCTATTTCTCCAACGAACTGTTGAATATTAACACGTCCATGAAGGCAAAGGTATTGAACTGGCACAAGGTAAGCATGTAGGGTGTCCATTAAATCAAAGGGGATGGAATCGTTTCCATCCCCTTTTTCTTTCCGCCTCATATTCCGCCGTCAGATACCGTAGTCCTTTATCTTCGTCAGCAGAGTCTTATAGCTCACCTCAAGAAGCTCGCATGCCCGGCTTTTGTTCCCGCCGGAGGCGGCAAGAGCACTCCTTATGGCCTCTATCTCCGCCGCCCTTGCGGCAATCGACGCAGTGCGTTGAAGTCCGCCTGACGGCTCCTCTTCCGCAATCTTTCGGGCCAAGCCGGGGAAGTCCGGGCCTATCTCGCTCCCGTCGGCGATTATGACCGCCCTCTCGATACAATTGGCAAGCTCCCGCACGTTCCCCTTCCACTCCATCCCAAAGAGCGCTTCAAGGGCTTCGCCAGAAATTGTAAACGGCCCTTTCTTAAGCTCCGCCGCGTATTTTTCGATGAAATATTCCGCCAGGATCCGTATATCCTCGCGCCTCTCGCGCAGAGGCGGGATGCGCAGCGGGAAAACGTTCAGGCGGTAATATAAGTCCTCCCTGAAACTTCCTTCCCGGACGGCTCTTTCAAGGTCCCGGTTGCTTGCGGCGGCGACCCGAACATCCACGGAGAAAGGCTCCGCCCCTCCGACGCGCTCTATCATTTCTCCCTGGAGCGCCCGGAGAAGCTTGGCCTGAAGAGACAGGGCCATGTCTCCTATCTCGTCCAAAAAAAGCGTCCCCCTGTTCGCAAGCTCGAACTTGCCGAGCCTCCTGGCCTCGGCCCCGGTGAAGGAGCCTTTTTCGTGCCCGAACAGCTCTGATTCAAGGAGGTCTTTCGGGATTGCCGCGCAGTTTACCGCCACGAACGGGCCGTCTTTCCTGGGCGAGAGGTGGTGCAGGGCCTTTGCGAAAAGCTCCTTGCCCGTGCCTGACTCGCCGGTTATCAGGACGGTCGCCCTTGTGGGTGCGGCTTTTTTAAGGAGATCCAGGGCGTCCATAAGGGCCTTGCTCTTCCCGATGATATTCGGGAATGAAAGCTCCTGGGCGAATTCCTCCTTCAGCACGAGGTTCTCCGCCGCAAGCTTCCCGCTCTCAAGAGCCTTTTCCACAAGTGCCAGCATGTGTGAAGTATCGAACGGCTTAGTCAGGAAGTCGTAGGCCCCGGCCTTTACCGCCTCGACGGCCGTCTCTATGCTGCCGAACGCGGTCATCATTATAACCGGCACCAGGGGCCTTTTTTCCTTGAGAGCGCGCAGCACCTGAAGGCCATTCATCCCGGGAAGCTTCAGGTCCGTCAAGACGAGGTCGGCGCCGTCATGGAGTACCTTCTGAAGCCCTTCCTCGCCCGTCCCGGAGGTGAGCGCGCTGTAGCCTTCGGCCTCGAATATCCGGGCCAGCATCTCCGCCATTGACTTCTTGTCCTCTATTACAAGTATCCGAAACTTATCTGCCATTGCCTCCTCAATGAGCCTTTACCGGGAGATATATCGAAAATACCGCGCCGCCGCTCCCGGACGTAGACGCCGTAACCCTGCCGCCGTGATAGACTATTATCTTCTGGACGAGGGACAGACCAAGCCCCGTGCCGTGAGGCTTCGTTGTGAAGAAAGGGGTAAATATCTTTCTCGCCGCGGAAGCGTCAATCCCAGGCCCGGTATCGCGAAAATCCAGCCTGACGAATTTCCTCTCGGACGACTCCGGCCCGTCGCCTCTCTCAACATCTGCGGCTATCGTAAGGTTCCCGCCGCCGTCCATAGCCTCGTACGCGTTTTTGATCAGGTTTATGAACGCCTGCCTAAGAAGCACGGCATCGCCCTCGATTTCCGGGAGGTTTTCGTCAATAAGCACTTGCCGTTCTATTTTGCCGTCATCGTTCCCAAGCGCGCGGAAGGATTCCTCGATAAGCCCGGATAAGTCCAGCAGTGTTACGTTCAGTTCCGTGGGCTGGGAGAAATTCAGGAACTCCCGTATTATCTCGTCCATCCCAATTATCTCCTGGCGGATGCTCTGCGCGGCCTCGAGGGATGGCGAATCCATGGAGCTTCTTGCAAGAAAATCCGCGTATCCGGATATGACTCCCATGGGATTCCGAAGCTCGTGCGCGATTCCCGCGGACATCTCCCCCATGAGGGCTATCCTCTCTTTAAGCTCCATCATCTCGCGGAGCTCCTTTACCTCGGTGATGTCCGTAAACACGACTATCGCGCCGCTTTGACCGCCTTCACGGAAAAGCGGGGAAATCCCCGCGCCTATCCAGCGCTTTCCGGCGGGTGTGCTTATTTCTCCTTCAGACCTGTTATGGGCCAGCCCTTTACTCACGGCCTTTTCCACCAGCGCCGAGAGCCAGCTCTCGGCTCCGAACAATTCCGAGCAGGCATTTCCCGGCAGGGCGTTCTCGTCCTTCGAGAGTATTGTCCCGGCGGCTTCGTTAGCGGTCAGCACCATCCCGCCGGTGTCGAACGTAATAACGCCGCTCTGAATGTTCTTCAGGATGGTCTCGCTCATACTCTCTACGCTGCGTGCGCGTTCCTCGGCCCTGTTCTTAAGCTCGTTCAACTCCTTTTCCTTCTCTTTCAAGGAGGCTATCGTAAGCTGAAACGTGTCCACTACAAATGATATGTCGTCCCGGTTCCGCGGGTTTACATCCACCGGCGCGCCCTTTGCCATCTGAAGAAGCTTCTTGTGCGAGCCGGCCATCGTCCTGATAACATACAACACAGCCAGGAGCAGGAACCCTATCGACATGGACTTCAAAATGAAATAAGTCGTTCCCTGCTGGGTAAGGTCCTCGATATACCCGGCGTCGAGCGCGGCCTCGCCGATGGCGACCATTCTGCCCTGGGGGTCTTTTACCGGAAAATAAACCGATTCAAGTTCGGCTTTGTTATTCCTGTAAATCGGCGAAATCTCCACGCTCCCGCGCCTGGCGAGATCGAATTCCTGCTGGGTTAAACCCTGAGGAACCAGTTGCTCGTCTTGATGCTTCTCCCCGGAGGGGTCGATTATCACCCGGCCATCCGGATCCAGAATTATCAGGCTGGACAGTGCTTCCTGCAGCTTCAGCGAGTGCAGATAATAAGGGTCTCTCAGGGACTCCGGATAATGGTCGCGGATTTCCCTGGAGACGATGTCGGAAACGTTCAGTAGCCTCCTGTTCATCTCGCGCTCAAGATATTGCCTCGTCTTGTAGATTAGCGAGAGGCTGCTGATTGTCAGAACCGCGAGCAGCGCCGCGAAAAAGAGCGTCGCGGCTTTCAAGAGGCCCTCGAATTGGAAACCGTTGTTTGACTCCATAACGCTCTCTTCTATACCTTTGCCTTACTGTTTCTCCCGTCCCTGAAGCCTGTTGATCAGAGGCGACAGAAGGTCTATCGGCAGGGGCAATATCAGCGTGGAGTTCTTGTCTCCCGAAACCGTAAGCACCGTCTGAAGGAACCTGAGCTGAAGCGCGGCAGGCTCCGTCTGGATAATCCTCGCCGCGTCCGCCAGCTTCTGTGCGGCCTGGAACTCGCCTTCCGCGTTGATAACCTTCGCCCGGCGCTCCCTCTCCGCTTCGGCCTGCCTGGCAATCGCCCTCTGCATGCTCTCGGGAAGGTCCACGTTCTTTACCTCGACGTTGGTCACCTTTATCCCCCAGGGCTCCGTCTGCTGGTCGATTATCTTCTGGAGTTCCATGTTCAGCTCGTCGCGCTTGCTTAAGAGGTCGTCTAAGTTGGACTGGCCAAGTATGCTCCGGAGCGTTGTCTGGGCAATCTGCGAGGTCGCAAAGTAGAAGTCCTCCACCTCGATTATCGCCCTGCGTGGATCCATTACCTTGAAATAGATTACCGCGCCCACCTTCACCGTTACGTTGTCCCTTG
>JAJYGS010000059.1 GCA_021785055.1 Nitrospirota bacterium
CCACCAGTGCGGAGCCGATTTTCCCGCCCCAGTTCCTCTGGTGGCTAATTGCGGAACGGAGCTGCATGTCGTCTATCAGCCCCTTCCCTAAAAGCAGTTCTCCGAGCTTCTTGCGCTCCGTCATAATATGCCTCTTGCGGAAATAAGGATAAGGATTTGAGCTTACAATACCAATTATAATAATTTCTGTCAATAAAAAAGGATTTTATATCCCTAAAAAAGGATTTCATATCCCCTTTATTCTTGCAAACGGCTTTTATGGTGATATAATTTTCAATTTGCAAAAAAAGGCGGGGGGAGCGGGTTTGAAAAAAGACTATTTCAAAGATATAGTTGATGTAATGGTGCGGCTTCGCGGGCCGGGCGGATGCCCCTGGGACAGGGAGCAGACCCACGAATCCCTGAAGCCGTTTCTTGTCGAAGAGACCTACGAGGTGCTGGAGGCGATAGACGAGGGTGAGCCTTCCAAGGTGAAGGAGGAGCTTGGCGACCTCCTTTTCCAGGTAATCTTCCATGCGCAGCTCGCCTCCGAGAGCGGAGAGTTTACAATCGACGACGTCCTGATGCGCATAAGCGAAAAGATGCGGCTTCGCCACCCGCACGTCTTCGGGGAGAAGAAGCTTAACACATCAGCCGAAGTCCTCGCGGACTGGGAAAAAATAAAGAAGGCGGAAAAAGGCTACTCCGAAAGGAAATCCATACTGGAAGGCGTCCCAAGGGAACTCCCGGCTCTCATCCGCGCGCACAGGCTCCAGGAGCGCGCGGCGCGCGTCGGCTTCGAGTGGGACAGGATCCAGGACGTGGCGGCCAAACTGGACGAGGAAATCGGCGAATTCAAGAAGACGCTCAGGGAGGATGACCCGGCCAGGATGGAGGACGAGCTTGGAGACATATTCTTCGTCCTCGTGAACATCGCGCGCTTTATCGGAGTAAACCCGGAGGACGCGCTCAGGAAGACCATATCCAAGTTCGTCTCGCGTTTTCAGTATATAGAGGAAAGGGCGGCCAGGCTCGGCGTGGAGTTGTCGGACATGACCCTTGCAGAAATGGACAGGCTCTGGGACGAGGCGAAAGAGACAGGCAGATGACGGACGGCCCGATTTTAAAAACGGAGAAGCTTTCAAAGAGGTACGGGGACAGGTGGGCCGTGTCCGGACTCGATTTGGAAGTCCCGCGCGGGCAGGTTTACGGATTCCTCGGCCCGAACGGCGCCGGGAAGACCACAAGCATACGGATGATGCTGGGGCTTATCACGCCCACTTCAGGCAGGGCGGAGATAAACGGCATCGGCGTCCAGTCCGATCCCATAAACGCGCTGTCCCACGTCGGGGCGATGGTCGAGACCCCGGCTTTTTACGGCTATCTCACGGGCCGAGAAAATCTCCGGATACTTGGAAAGATTTCCGGAGGTGTGGCCGGTCGACCGGCGGCGGACGACAAGCGCGTGGACGAGGTACTGGATATGGTGGGGCTTCTTGAGCGCGGAGGAGATAAGGTCAAGGGTTATTCACAGGGAATGCGCCAGAGGCTGGGACTCGGCCAGGCCCTGCTTGCAAGACCCGCCGTGATAGTCCTCGACGAGCCCACGAACGGGCTTGACCCATCCGGCATGCTTGAGGTCAGGAGGCTTATTAAAGACCTTGCGGAAAAAGAAGGAATCACCGTATTTATCTCCAGTCATCTGCTGCACGAGGTGCAGGCCATTTGCGGCAGGGTGGCTATAATAAACGAAGGGAAGCTGGTCGCGGAGGGCCTTGTAGAAGAGCTTATCCGGCGCGAGCTGATAAAGCTCGATATTAAAGTGTCGGACAAAAAGCGCGCAATGGACATCCTACGTGAATACGACCCGAAACATTCGGGCGGAAACGGCGACATCGCCCTGCAGATAGAAAGCGACCGCGTGCCGGAGGTCAACAGGCTTCTCGTTGAATCCGGCGTGGACGTGTTCGCGCTCGTCCCGCGCGAGGAGTCGCTTGAGAAGTTCTTCCTGGAGCTTACCGGGTATGCAAGCGGCGACAAGGGGGTCTCCTGATGCTCTCCAGGGTATTAATGCTCACGAGAATCGAACTTTATAAAATATTCAGGCTGAAATACGCCTATTTCCTCGTGGCGTTCGTGGTGATAAACGCATTCCTCGTGGGCCTGGGTTCGCGCATATTCCCGGAGCTTCTGGCCGCGCTCAGGGGCGGCGGGGGGGGCGGGTCTTTCGACGGCTACACGTTCGCCTCCATCATCGCCTCCGGAACCTTCAGCTCCGCCGGCGCCGGCACAATCGCCATGCTCGCATTCTCCGGCTCTCTTGTCTCTTCGGAGACGGACAGCGGCACTATAAAGAACATACTCGTACGCCCGGTAACGAGGAGTGATTTCATAATCTCCAAGGCGGCTGCGCTTTTCGTTTATTGCCTGCTGATTGTCATAGTCACGGCAATATTAAGCGTCGCGTCCGGGGCCTTTCTCTACGGCATGGGGAACATCACAATCGCCGAGACCGGAGAGGTATTCCGGACCAGGGCCGAGATGCTGGGCAACCTCGGCATAAGCTACCTGATGGACCTCTTGTCAATCTATACCGTCGGCTGCATGGGGCTTTTCCTCTCCGTGCTCATAAACAACGCCGGGTGGGCGGTAATCACGGCCCTCGTCGTCTACTTTCCCGTTATGTTTCTGAAGAATTTCGGGCTGTTCGCTTCATGGATTTTTACTGCGTATATGGACTTGGGCCAGAACATCCTGCGGGAGATGGCGGTCGTAAAATCAAGAACCTGGACGCCGGATATTTACTACTTCCTTGCCGTGAACCTCTGCACCATAATCGTCTTCATAGGACTCTCCCTTGTCATTTTCAGGCGTAAGGAAATAAATTGACATGAAAAGAATTTTTCTACTGATAGCCTTGTCATGTTTGCTCGCGCCTAATGTCTCTTTTGCGGCAAAGCCGCCGGAATACATAAAGCAGTCTCTGAATCTCCCGGGGCAGATAATTAATTTTGCGGTGGAGGATATGGACGGGGACGGCCTGAAGGACATCGTCGCAGTATGTCTTTACAAGCCGAAGGGGAAGGCCCCGGAGCGGTGTTTTTCCGTTTTCTACCAACGGAAGGGTATCGGGTTTAAGTCTAATCCGGACGAATCATGGGTGTTGGACCCGGAGGCAATAGTCTACGACATAGGCGACGTCCGGAGAAGCGGCAGGAAGGCAATCGTATACTTGCGGCCCGACGGGCTTTACGCCTATCTTCCGAACAATCACAAATACAACTTCCGCCCCGTCCTGCTGGTCAGGGCGCAGGGCGCAATATTCAACCATCCCGACCCGCTCGACCTGCCGCGCTGGCCCCTTGTCCTGGACGGCAATGGGAAAAACGCCGGATTTCTGCTGGTTCCGGGCATCGCAAGACTTTTTATATACCAGGCCGCTCCCGGCTACAGGCCGTCGGGGTCCGTGCCGCTCACAATTCGCACCACCTTTTCGGAAGATGTCATGGACCCTGGCCGCCTTACGGTATCGAACAAGGTGCCCAGCATATCCGCCGTCACGTTCCATTCCCGCTCCATTCAGGACCTGTTCCTTACCTGGGAGGACAGCGCGGACGTCTACTTCAGGAAAGGCATCGGCTTTTCCGGCTACCCGAACGTGCGCTTCAGGCCCGGCCTGATGAAGGTAAAGAAGGAGATGATCAACAACGCCGTGGTCAGGCCGATAGATTTGAAGGGCGACGGGACGTACGATTTTGTCGTAACGAAGATGACAGGGGGAATATCGCAGGCGAGGAGCCTTGTATTCGTCTACGAGAGGAACCGTGGCGGCAATTTCTCGGCCAAGCCCACCCAGACGATAGTGGCGGAAGGGGTAATCGGGCCAAAATTCCTCGACATGAACGGCGACGGTCGGAAAGACATGATACTGCCGACGGTCAAGATGGGAATAAGCAACCTGATAAACATGGTCACGTCGAGAGAAGTTAAAATGACGCTTGGGATTTACCTCCAGGGCAGGGACGGCAGGTTCCCGGACAGGCCAACGAAGGAAAAGCTCGTGAGCTTCCAGCTCGACCTCGCCAATATCGGGAAAAACCCGAAACCGGTCATGGCCTTCGGGAAGTTCACAAAGGGGCCGGGATACGGCCTGGCCGTCGCAGCGAAAAACGACCGCGTCTCACTTTACATGCCCGACCGCTACAGCTTCCTGACGGACTTCCCGTCCCTCGACCTGGACGTGCCCGCGCCAACGGAACTGAAGGCGGTGGACCTGAACGGAGACGGTATCGACGACCTGGTGATGTCATACAAAATGAAAAAGGCGGATAGCAGAACAATCAACGTATTTTTATCTAAATAAACATCACCGAGACCTTCGTGCCCTCACCCTCCTTGCTCTCGATTGTTATGTCGCCTTTGTGCATGTCAACTATCCACTTGCAGATAC